>SBFR01000083.1 GCA_006227105.1 Bacteroidota bacterium | reverse complement strand
TTGTTTTCCTGTGATTTCATGATCGCTCTTGATGGGATCACTGTCGCTTTTGCAACATCTAGATCGGTAATACTGATCTTTGCAAGCATGTTTGGTAGCAGGTCTTTGTTATTCTTAACAGTTGACATTACTCTGAACGTTCTGTTGGTTGGTTCAATGTAATTTCCAATGTGCGTAACGTTAAGTGTGATACTGGTATCGTTGAAGTTCGGGAAATGTACATTCATTTCTGTGCCGATCTTGATCTTTGAGAAGTGTTTCTCAGAGATTTCCGTCGTAATATCAACTTGACTGTTATTTACCAGTCGAACTAAAGGAGCTTGAGGTCCAGCCATTTGACCTACTTTACCATAGATCTTATCTACTGTACCTGCAAATGGTGCTTTGATCATCATTTTTCCTCGCTGCACATTTAGGGAGTTCAATCTCGATTTCAATGAATTGACCTGGTTCAAGGCAGTTTTATAATCGAATTCAGAACCCACTCCGCGCTTATTCAATTCTTCCTGTTTCGCGAGCATATACTCTGCGTATTCCAGTTGGGTCTTGATCTCTTCTGCATTTGAACTTAAGATGGCTCCATCGAGCACGGCAAGTACTTGACCTGCTGATACCTTATCTCCTGCTTTTACATTCATTTGGGTGATCAAGCCACCCATTTCGGCGTTAAGCAAAACGTCTTTGTCAGTCTCCACATTACCCTGAACCTCGATCTTATGAATGAAGTTTTTAATGTGAGCATCTTCTAGTTTAACAAGGGGAAGATAGGTTTTCTCTTCTGTAGTTTCTGTTTCAGTCGATGAACACGAGTATAAGGATATACTAATGATGGCTGAGGATAAAATAAAAAGGATGTTTCTTTTCATGGGATTATTTGTTTGAGTCGAGGATCTGATTATATAATTTGTCTAAGTTGAGTTTTGCATTGAACACATCGAGCATAGCAGCCGTATACTCGCTTTGGGCAATGAGATATTGGTTGTATTTCTGATTAACAGTGATGCTGTTTTCCTTACCGATCTGTTCTTTTGCGATGGTGTTGAAATAGATCGATTTGGTAAGTCGAACATTTTCCATTTGCAACTCAAGTTTCTGTTGAGCAGAAAGCAATGAGTTCTTTGTTTGAATTTCCTGCATCTTTAAAGATTGCTCAAGGATCTTCAAACTATTTTCATCTTTCAGTAGCCTGATCTGTGCTTGTTTAAGTTTGGCTTTGCCGACGCCACTTGAAAAAATAGGGATATTCAGCTGAAGACCCCAAAGTGTTTGAGGATACCATTTGTCGTCAGCAAAGAAATTGAACTCGTTTCGATAAGCGTTATACGTTTGCTGGAAGAAAGCATTAAGAGATGGTAAATGCGTAAAGCGTTCATTTTTCAAATTGAATTGAGAAAGCGTGATCGCATCATTCTGGATCTGATAATTTAAGTTGTTCGTTACACTGCTTCCTTCAGAGATCGATTTTTTCGTTAATAAACTTACGGTGTTATCTGTGAGCTCAATATTCTGCTCAAGAGGATAGTTCATGGCAAATTTCAAAAGAGCAAGCGCATTGTCGTATTGTAATTTTGCATTGACCTGAGCATTTTTAGTGGTCAAGAGTGCATATTCCAGCTGATCCATGTCCTGTTTTACCATCATGCCTAACTCAAGGAATGTACGTTGCTTGTCAACCAGATTCTGAGTAAGGATCACCATGGAATCGATGAATTCTAAGTTTTCTTTAGCAACTGCACAGATCTGATACGCATTGATCACGTTGAAGACAACATCTTCATTGGTTTGTCTGGAAATATTCTCCTGCATTGTAACGAAGAACTTTGAAACTTGAAGTCCAACCAGGTATGAACCGTTGAAGACCATTTGAGTTGCTTGTAAAGTCCCGCTTGCATTGTAGGTAGTTCCAGCCTTGAAGCTAACCAAGGTACCTGGTTGTCCGATGAATGCTCCATCTACTACCTGAACTGGTAGATTAATGAAATTGTTGAATGAACCGCTCATATTTACCTGTGGTAGCCCTATCGCAATAGTTTCTTTCTTCTTTTGGACGGAATTGTCCAAGTCCAGACTTGCATTCTGGATTCTGAGATTATTGGCAAGGGCATAAGATTTTGCCTCTTCAAGGGAGAAAGAGGTTTGGCCCAAACTGGTTAGCGACATGAAGAAGGTCGCTAACAGGAGATACATTGATCTATTCATTTGTTTCTTTTTTTATGCGTTGTTTTAAATATTCGATTCCTTCATCACTGGCCATTCCACGAATGTGAAATCTGATCGTTTCTATAAATACTTTGTCGAAAGAGAATTCAGGCCAGGGAAATACTTCTTCATTCATTATCAGATCAGTAGAACCAACATAGAGACGTGCCACGATCTCAGGATTGAGGTTACTGCGATAGACTCCTTCGCTTATTCCACGTAGGATATTTTTGTGGATCATGTTAAAGATGAAATTCCATTTGTGCTTTCGCATGAGTTCCCAACCTTCAGGGTGATGTTTTTTTAGGTCAAGAAAAACTACGGGATTAATTTGTCCTACTTGCTCATGCACGAACTTCGACAAATTGAAAAGCTCATCGATTGCATTTTCGGCTTGTTCATTTGACCGTTTACAATACTGTTTATCAAGCTCAATTTTTGCCGAGAGTATCGTAATAACCAGCTCATTTTTGTCCTGAAAATACTTGTACAGTGTTTTCTTCGAGATCCCCAGTTCTCTGGCAACGTCATCCATTGTTATACTCTTTATGCCATAGCGCATAAAGATCTGTGATGAGCGTTCGATGATCTCTAATTTTTTTGGATCCATGCTGCAAATGTAACAGTTAAAAAACAATGGAAACTAAAAATGTAAAAAAAGTTTCCAAAGTTTCATAAAAAATGATCTTATCTTCGCTTTATGATCGAGATCTATACAGACGGTTCTGCTAAAGGAAACCCCGGACCTGGGGGATATGGGGTGATTTTACGCTTTAATGGTCAGGAGAAGGAATTGTGTCAGGGCTATCGTCTGACGACCAATAATCGGATGGAATTGCTTGCCCTGATCGTTGCTCTCGAACAGTTAAAAACAAATAAGCATCCAGTGAGGGTTCATTCTGATTCTAAATACGTCATTGATGCAATTGTAAAAGGTTGGGTTTTCGGCTGGAAACAAAAGGATTTCAAAGGAAAAAAGAACAAGGACCTTTGGTTAAGGTATCTGAAGCTTCACCCCAAATTTAATATCTCGTTTGAATGGGT
>SBFR01000171.1 GCA_006227105.1 Bacteroidota bacterium | reverse complement strand
ATTTCAAAACCGTTAATGGTCGTTTCAAGTTTCCCTATTTGGATCTTTTTCGCGCGAACACTGGATCGATTTGGAAAAGGTATTCGGACAGGAGCCAGAGATGCGATTTTATCTGACGAATCAACTCCAGAGAACAAAGGAAAAGTTTTTGGCTTCCATCGATCTTTAGATACCTTGGGGGCAGTTGCAGGGCCTGCTGCAGCTTTACTATTCTTGTATTTTAATCCCGAACAATATGAGATCCTCTTCCTGATTGCTTTCATACCGGGGACCATTGCCGTTTTTGCTTCACTATTGATCAGAGAAAAAAAGCGAGAGCCAAAAGAAATGAAAAGCAGGGCTAGTTTTCTTTCCTTTTTAAGTTACTGGAAAGAAAGTCCTTCTGAGTATAGAAGACTTGTCTTTGGATTATTAGTATTTACACTTGTCAATAGTTCTGATATGTTCCTGCTACTGAAAGCCAAAGAGGCTGGATTCAATGATACATACGTGATCGGAGTGTATATCTTCTACAACTTTATTTATGCTTTATTTTCTTTTCCATTAGGGATGCTGGCTGATAAAATTGGCTTAAAGGCTGTTTACATTGGAGGTCTAGCTATATTCTCCATGGTTTATCTGGGAATGGCTTATGCATCAACCATTGAGCACTTCTTTCTTTTATTTATTGGCTATGGGATTTTCTCTGCAGCTACAGAAGGTATCTCGAAAGCCTGGATAAGCATCATTTCAAAAAAAGAAGATACAGCTACTGCAATTGGAACCTATACTGCTTTTCAAAGTGTCTGTACGATGCTAGCGAGCACAACCACAGGTTTGATCTGGATGTATTTTGGGTCTACTCAGGCTTTCGTATTTATTGCGATCATTTCAATCCTGGTCGCTTTCTATCTTGTATTTGTACCAAAACCTGTTCTGCAGAGAAACTAGTGCTTTTCAGCTCGAACCATTCTTTCCTTCCCCTGAAGATCCTTATTCAATTGAACATTTTTGAATCCAAGGCCTGTCAATAACTCACAAACATCAGAGCCTTTTTCTTCATGGATCTCAAAATACAGTTTACCTCCCTGTTTTAAATAGCGAAGTGCTTTGACGGAAATCTTTCTGTAGAAGATCAATGGATCATTATCTTCAACGAACAGCGCCATGTGAGGCTCATGATCCAGTACATTTTTACTCATACTCGATTTATCCGAGTACAATACATAGGGTGGATTTGACACCCAAAAATCAAAAGATGATTCTGAGAATCTTTCATAAACATTAGCTCCAAGAACATCCCCAATGAGCCAATCAATGTTTGTTTTATTGAATGCATTATTTTCTCTTGACAACGCAAGTGCCTGTTCGCTGTACTCTATTGCATACCCTTTCGAAAGAGTCAAATAATGATCAAGAGAAATACTTATACAACCAGAACCGGAACAGAGATCCAAGAATGTTAATCCAGCTTTATCTTGATGATCCTCAAGGATCCATCGAACCAATTCTTCCGTTTCAGGTCTTGGGATTAATGCCCTTTTATCTGTAATAAAAGAGAGATCCATAAATTCTGTTTTCCCAAGAATGTGTTGAAATGGTTCATCGGATTGCAACTTTTTAACGGCAGATCTGAAGAACAATAAATCCGACTCTGACAATAACTGATCATTTTGCAGGATTAAATCAGCGGAGCTTAATCCTAAACGTTCCTGTGCTAACAAGTTGAACATTGATCTCAACTCTCGGCTAGAGAACTTCTCCGACAAGCGATCATTAAAGTATTTGCGTGTTGCAGAAAGGGAATTGGTCTGAACAAACATGGTTACTTTTCATCAAGTTCATAAACCAGTTTCTTCTGAAGATCTTTAAATGGAATCTCGAAAGTTGGAATACCCATTACATATGGAGCGATCTCGTATTGATTGTATACGAATACCATTCCCTTGTCTGAGAAATAGAAGTTCTCAGTGCACTTGAATCCATCTTCAAACCAATACCCTAATTCTTCGAGCTGATCCTCACTTTCAATATCGTTTTGCTTTAAGAAGTACTTAAGGGCAAAGCGATCGAATTGATCCACATCTCCAACAAAATCCTTTAATTTAAGAACCTTACCAGACTTGTTATCTACCATTGTCGTCTTAAACCCTTCCCAGCCATGAGCACCACCAGCAAAACCGGTTTCAGCGAAGATTAGCTGTAGGATCGATGAATAAGTGGTGTCAATAGAAATACTCATATCGAGGTCCCAAGTCATTTCTCCTTCATCTTCCTCTTTGTACTTTTCGTATTCATTTCTGAAGTACGTCAAATGTTCTCTGAACAATTCCTCATTCACTTCCTTGACAACTGATTTTTTCTTTTTATCAGTGGACAAAAGCTCCAAAATGATCGCATTGATCTTTTTCTGGCCTTTGGTCTGATAAGAGGTGTCAAAATACTCGTATGTGAAACGCAATGGTTCATGATCTCCTTCTCCAATTGGCACTTCAACTTTTCCAGCGATCAACTGGGCTTTCTCAGGGAGAATAGCAGTGGTGTCCTTTTCGTCGTCTGTTAAATCAACTTTTTTTTCGCCCCCATTCTGGCAGGAAAACAAGGAAAGTACTACTAACGCGAAAAGAATCAATTGCTTCATTCGACATGATTTTTTTGGGAAGTAGCACGGTAGATCAAGTAAATTCCTGTCAACACAAGCGGAACACTCAACCACTGCCCCGTATTCAATCCGGTCATTGCATCTAAAGTATTATCCCATTCTGACTGACCTTCTTTTACAAATTCCACTAGAATCCTCGCCCCGAAGATCAGGATCAAAAATGCGCCAAATACGAGTCCCTGTTTTTTCCACATAGACAATTTCCAGAAAAGGAACATTAAGACTCCGAAACCGATGAAATAACAGATCGCTTCATACAATTGTGCTGGATGTCTGACAGGTATTGCATTCCAGGAACAGACATACGGATAGATGCAATCGTGATGCAGGAATCTAAACCCCCATGGCACATCCGTTTCAACGCCCACCATCTCATGATTAACCAGATTTCCCATTCTAATGAATGCTCCTCCAATAGCTATTGGAGCAGAAATTCGATCAAGCATCCACAAAAACGGTTTCTGGATCACCTTTTTAGAGTAGATAAATAGTGCTATCAGAATGGCTATTGCTGCGCCGTGACTAGCAAGCCCCCCTTCCCAGACTTTGAAAATATCCGCCGGATGTGAAAAATAACCTCTTTCAAGAACTACTCCATCAACATCAACTACATCCCAGTGTGGTCCATAAAAAACAACATGTCCTAATCTTGCTCCAACGATGGTTGCCAGGATCATGTAGATCACAAGCTTGTCAAGTGCAGCATCTGGAATACCTTCCTTTTTATAGATCCTTTTAACAACGAAATAACCAATGATCAGTCCGGTTACAAACAATAATCCATACAAATTTGGGGTTTTGTACCCATCGATCAGTTCCGAACTGACATCCCAGTTAATTGCAGAAATCACTCTCTATTTAGTTTTAATGGTTCTGCTAAAGATATCGGTTTTTCCTTATGCACCTTGAATTGGAGCTTTTCAGATCGACCTTTTTTGAAAATCTTATTTGAAACCGTCTTCCCTTTTCTTAATTCCTTTTGCTCCTCTTCAGGTAAATGAATAATGTGCTGACATTCATCTGAACAGCAGTTCTCCATTTTTTGCTTACAATCCTCGCACTGAATAAAGAGAAGATGACATGCATCATTGGCACAATTCGTATGTACATCTGCCGGTGATCCACACTGATGACATACCGATATGATTTCATCTGAAATCCGTTCTCCTCTTCTTTCGTCGAAAACGAAGTTCTTTCCAATAAACTTATTATCTAATCCAGCCTGTCTCGCGTCATTTGCATATTTGATGATACCTCCTTCAAGCTGATGAACGTTTTTAAACCCGCGATGTCTAAACCAAGCCGATGCTTTTTCACATCGAATACCACCTGTACAATACATCACAATATTCTTGTCTTCATTCCCCTTGAGGTAAGTATCCTCGATATAAGGTAACGATTCTCTGAAGGTATCAACATCAGGAAGAATAGCTCCTTTGAAGTGTCCTACTTCCCATTCGTAATGATTTCTGAAATCAATAAGTATAGTTTCAGGATCATCCGTCAACTTATTGAACTCTTCCGCATTTAAATGGATCCCTTTATTGGTTACATCAAATGTTTCGTCATTTAATCCATCGGCAAGGATCTTATCCCTCACTTTGATCTTTAATTTCAGGAATGGAAATTCCGCTTCAGAATCGTCAACCGCATAATTCAAGCGAATTCCGTTTAAGAAATCTATCTCGTATAACTCTTCCCTGAATTGATCAAGATTCTGCACCGGAACGGCGATCTGAGCATTAATACCTTCTTTGGCGACATAAGTCCTACCGACTACTTCCAAAGCTGACCATTTCTGAAATAAATGATCTCTGAACAAACGAGGATTTCCAATGTGAGCATATTGGTAGAATGAAATGGTAACATATTTATTACCCTTTTCAATTAATTGCTCCATTAACTCCTCTTTACTTAACGTATTCCACAGTTGCATGCTATGCTATTTTAAATAAAAAGTGCTGCAAAGGTAGAGAAGACCTGGCGATAATCAAAATCTTGGTTTTTTCTTCTTAACTACCAATTTTCATTACATTCGTAAGACATGAATAGAAGTATACTATATTTTATTTTCATACTTCCTTTTTTAACAGCTTGCCCTACTTCACAGCGGACAAATCCTGTAGAAAAGGTAAAAGCAAATCATTTCAATTTCACCGACCCGGAGCTCAGAGCCTATAAAGGAATTGAGTTTAAGCTATCTGAACTGTTTGAAGATTCATACTACACGGAATATGTAATCAAGAATGATGCTTTGACCAAGTCCATTCCCGAAATGAATATTCACTTCAGTATAGAGGAATTTGATGAAATGGACATAGACACGTATCGTTTTTTGAGAGACAAGAAGGGAGATGAAGTTGAGATCGTACATGATTTTTACATCAGCTCAAGACTTCAAACGTTGATCGAAGGACGAAAATCCATTAAAAGAAAATTATCGTCAAAGGTTGGTTTCAAGGGATACCTACAAAACATTGATGGCGGTCTTGGGGATGACGAAACTACATGGTCTAGTTATTTTGTTGGCAGTGTACTTATTGATGGTAAAGTGTACATTTTTCAAATGATCGGTAGAAAAGATGTGATGTATAATTTTTATGATGATTTTCTCAAAATCCTGGAATCCATTGAGAAATGACACCTGATCAACTTATTGACAAATTAAAACTTTCTTTGAATGGTCCACTTCCCGGAGCAAAAGCTCATTCACTGATGGCTCCAACCGGAAGGATCATCAATTATGACCTGATTCCCGATAAGCAGTTCTATAGAGATTCAGCCGTTTCGATCATCTTGTATCCACTTGGTGATTCATACAAATGTGTCATGATCAAAAGACCTGAATACGACGGTGCACATAGTGGACAAATGAGCTTTCCTGGCGGAAAAAAAGATGAAACAGATAGAGATCTGATGGAAACCGCTTTTCGAGAGACATATGAGGAGGTAGGTGTATTACTGGACGAAAAGCATCTGATTGGTGGTCTATCGGAAGTATATATTCCTGTTTCGAAATTTAAGGTTCAGCCTTTCTTATTTCATCTACCTGAAATTCCTGCATTCATACCCGATTCTCGAGAAGTTGACGAGATCTTTCATTTTGATTTCGAATTATTATTGTCAGATGCCAGCTTAGGGATTACTGACATTCATCATAACGGAAAGCTTCTTATGAAAGAGGTTCCCTGCTTTTACTTTCATGAACGCATGATCTGGGGCGCATCGGCCCTTATGCTGAGTGAATTGAGAATGCTTCTACTCGATCAGAAATGAAAACGTGCGAATCCGAAGGCTGCAGAAATACTGTTAGATTCCTTCATAAAGAAAGATAAAGCATCATAAGATGATACTCCAAACTCATACATCCCTTCTCTTAATTTGAAGTTAATTCCTACTGGGATATTATTCTTGTAAATTCCTCCACCAAAATATCCTGCACTGATCGTCATGAATTTCACCGGTCTGATCTCACCACCAATGGATACTACAGGATTCACTAGACTTCCAGGATTTGAACTGTTGAATGGAGCTACAACATCAATACCAACACTGGCAATATTTCCAATATCCAAACTAGCACCCAAACGTAAATTCGCCGCATTCTTCACGGTATATTGCTCGACTCCTACTAATTCAAAAACACCTCCATCTCTTAGGAATTCATCCACAGATTGCGTTACATCGTAATCTGACAAACCATTCACTGAAAGACTTCCTACAAGTGTATCATTTACTTTGTAGACATTTCTTTTGTATGTAACCTGCCCTATGTTATTTACTGCAGCAGCAACTTTAAGTTTGTTAAATAATAAAGCACTTGCAGATAGGTCAAAACCATATCCATTACCAACAACGGTAGGTATTGCACCTGACTGTGAGTAATTCGAAGGATTGAAATTGGCTATTGCTCCATAATCAATATCAAAATTTGGTGTGATGGATGAATACATGTAAAAACCGTCATCTCTTGACTCCATATTGAACATAGCCATCGATTGAATAAATCGTCCACCAATTCCTCCATAAACTACAAATAAGGAATCCTTACCGAAGATCTTTCTACCGTATCCGAAATTATAGTATCGGTTCCAAGACAATCTAACTTCGGACCCTCTTGAGATCTGACCGAGATTCAGCGGAGTAGAAATTGTACCCAGGATAACTGCATCCAATGTATCCTGAGAATAATTAGGATTATTTGCGATCACAGATGTATCCGCTCCAAAAACAACGGTAAGTGAATCAAAATAATCAGCAAGCTTTCCTTTAAACAGGATATTTGTAAGCTCCTCATTCAACTTTGAGTACCATGAATAGCTTTCTCTAATATTGATAGCTACTCCACCGAACTTTTCGTTCTGGTATGAAAACCCTAACCAGTTATAGTCAGCAAACATTGTGAGACCAGACCTCATATAATCAGCCGCATATTGTTGTTGCTCTTGCCAATTTGCCGGTTCAGAATCGTTATTTGAGATCTGTGTTCTGATTGCGCCATACAGTTTTTTAAGCTTGTCCACACTCATAGAATCGGAATAGATTCCTGCACCAAACTCTGTAGAACCAACGGTGAATTTTTTCCCTTCGACAGAAGGCTTCCATCCTAAGGCAGATGAATTAATTCCTAAAGAATGATAATCACTTACAAAAGTTGTGGCAACACCCTTTCCAACTGCGGTATATGCAATTCCTTGAGTTTGTGCATTTATGGTCTGAAGAAAGAAAAACGAGACGATTAGCAGGTAGACACTTTTCATAGTTTATTGTTTGGGTTCAGGTGAAGATAAGAAGAAACGAATGAACCAAAAACAAAAAGAGGAACAAATTTGATTGAAACTTGTTCCTCTTTTCGCTAAACCATGCTAAAACTATAAAACCCAAAAACTACAACTATGAAATTGTGTTTTCTTGAAACAAAGGTAGGGGTAATTTTTACTCCTCCAAATTTTTACCGATTAAAAATTTGTTAATTTTTTAAATCCCTAGCCCAAAGCGACATCCAGCGTCATCATGACTAAAAAACCACCCATGAATCCAAGCACGGCAATATCCGTGTATTTGTCTCTCTGAGTTTCAGGGATCACTTCTTCAACAACAACAAAGATCATGGCACCAGCAGCAAATGCAAGAGCAAACGGGAGTATTGGTTGCATATAGATTACCGCCAGGGCTCCAATGACACCTGCTATTGGTTCAACTACTGCAGACATTTGTCCATACCAGAAACTTTTCCATCTGCTCGCTCCTGCCCTCCTTAATGGCATAGCCACTGCAAATCCTTCAGGGAAATTCTGTATTCCTATTCCTATTGCCAAAGCGATTGCCCCGGCAATAGTTGCATCAGGCATTCCGTTTGCCGCAGCTCCAAAGAGCACTCCCACCGCTAAACCTTCTGGTATATTATGCAGTGTTATTGCTAACACCAATAATGTGGTTTTTTGAAATTGCGTTTTAACCCCTTCAGTTTCGTTTTCTTTGAAATTGATGTGAAGGTGAGGAAGTTTTTTATCGAGGAAGAAAAGGAATAATGCTCCCAATGCAAAACCGACTGCGGCGGGCATCCAAGGAGCAGAAGGGAACATCTTTTCAGACATTTCAATACTTGGGTTTAACAATGACCAGAAACTGGCCGCTACCATTACACCTCCAGTAAAGCCTAACATTGCATCCAGAACTCCTCTATGCATTTTTTTAAAGAAGAATACAAGTGACGCACCTAGTGCAGTTACAAACCAGGTAAAGGTTGTGGCAAGAAAAGCTGCCATAACGGGATCGATCGACTCAAAAAACTTAATTACCCCTTCCATAAGTTAAAAGTTAGACAAATCTAACAATAATATAAATTGAAAATTATTTGTGAGTTCAATTATTTCGATTCATTTATAAAAGAATACCATGATCAACAGAAAACCATTACCTTTGCGCAAAATTTTAGAAAAACAATAAAATGGCGACGAACAGAACGTTTACAATGCTTAAGCCGGATGCAATCGAGAACGGACACATGGGTAAGATCCTGGATATGATCATTCAGGCTGGATTTACAATCAAAGCAATGAAGTTGACTCAACTTACTGAAGCACAAGCGAAAGAATTCTATGCTGTACACAGCGAAAGACCTTTCTATGGTGAATTAGTAGAGTATATGACTTCAGGTCCTATCGTTGCAGCGATCCTTGAGAAAGATAATGCTGTTGCTGATTTCAGAGCATTGATCGGAGCAACTGATCCAGCTGAAGCAGCTGAAGGAACTATTCGTAAATATTATGCTGAATCAAAGGGAAGAAATGCAGTGCACGGTTCTGACTCTGATGAAAATGCTGCTATTGAAGGGAAATTTCATTTTTCAGATAGCGAGATCGTAGGATAATCAAATTCATTTGATATTATAAAGAAGGCTGTCCAATTGGACAGCCTT
>SBFR01000183.1 GCA_006227105.1 Bacteroidota bacterium | reverse complement strand
GATTTATCACTTTGGTCCTTGTAAGTAAAACGAGGCACATTTTCTCCCCAGATCATTTTGAAATGAGGTTCAACCATTTTGTTTGAACGAGGTAGGTTGAGCCAGATCTGGAACAATTCCAATGGATTTTCTGAATCCTGATTCAAAAGCGGAAACATTTCAGAATGCTGTACACCTTTACCTGCTGTCATCCATTGAACATCACCATTTCCATAGCGTCCTGCAGCCCCAGTACTATCGGCATGATCTACCAGACCTTTTCGAACAACTGTGATTGTTTCAAAACCTCTGTGTGGGTGTCCCGGAAAACCTGGAACTTTTGTTCCATGGTACATTCTCCATCCGTCTTTAACAATAAAATCCTGACCAAGATATCTGCCTTCAAGAGAAGTGTCAGGTCCTAGCTGAGCATTGCCTTTTGGATAATTATCTTCGTGGTGTACACAAAATAAAAATGGATCTTGGGTTTCCCATTGAAATCCAAGTGCCTTTGTTCTGATTATCTTTTTCATTGTTTCTTTTTCTTCTTTGGTTGAGTTCTTACCTCTGGCTGAACCTAGAAATGGGGTAAGTAGCACACTTGAGAATCCTAATGTCAAATTCTGTAGAAAACTTCTTCTCTGTATACGCTTTCTCATGGGATTTAATTTTAGTTAAAAGTAAGGAAGACAGATGAATTTTCTCTTAACCTAGGTTAAGGTTTGATCAATCCTTTAATTCCAGGATTGCTTTTTTTGTTCCAATCTCTCTGGTTATAAAATCCATCGATCGTTTTGGGGATCTGGCAGGAGAATACTCACGACCGTAAAAAATGATCTGAAGGTGAAGTTTATTCCATAATTCTCTTGGGAAGATCTTTTTTGCATCTTGTTCTGTAACAGAAACATTTTTACCTGAGGTAATACCCCAGCGAGTCAAAAGCCGATGAATATGTGTGTCAACAGGAAAGGCAGGAACTCCAAAAGCTTGAGCCATGACGACTGATGCAGTTTTATGTCCTACGCCAGGAAGCTCTTCCAGTAAAGATATTTTATCAGGAACTTCACCATTGTATTTGTCGATCAGGATATGAGATAAATTGTAGATCGCTTTTGATTTTGCAGGTGATAATCCACAGGGGCGGATGATTTCTTTGATCTCTTCGATGCTCAATTTTACCATGTCGAACGGATTATCTGCTCGTTTAAAAAGTAATGGTGTGATCTTATTGACACGTTCGTCAGTGCATTGGGCAGATAGAAGAACCGCGATCAATAAAGTGTATGCATCTGTATGATCTAAGGGTACTGGAGTTTCAGGGTAAAGTTTTTCCAGTTGATCAATAATATATTGTGCTTTTTCCTTTTTAGTCATGTCCTACGAATTTAACAAGGAATCAATGAATAGCTGGACTTTTAACGCATTTGTTTTGCGTTTTGTTTAGAACGATTCTTAATAATACCACTTTTATGGTATTGTCCCATTTGGTCGTGCTGTATTTCTTTGCAGTATAAATTAACGTCAAATGAAAAGAATTTTAATCCTTCTATTTTTTCAATTGAGTTTCCATGGGATGACTCAGGTTTATTTGGATACAACTGCTGACATGTCAGCTAAAAGAGTACAGTTTGCAGATATTCAGCAATTTGCGATCGGAAGTTATGGTGAAGCCCATTACAACCAGAATATCGACGGGGATGAATTTAGAGCAGGGAAAATAGATCTTCACAGAATCATTACCTACTTAGGATATCGATTTAATGAACGAGTGCAGTTCTTTTCGGAGATTGAATTTGAACATACTGTAGAATTAACCGTGGAACAGGCATTTGTGAACTACAGGTTTAACGACAAATTCAACCTAAAGACAGGTTTGATCCTGGTACCGATGGGGTATGTGAATGAATTTCATGAGCCAACCTTATTTAATGGTGTAGAGCGCCCAAATGTGGACAAGTACATCATCCCAAGTACGTGGAGAGAGATGGGAGCTGGTTTTCAAGGATTATTTAAAAAGTCATCCATCAAATACCAACTTTATTTGCTAAATGGTTTTAACGGGTATACCGGAGCAGCAAGACTTTCTGGTGCAAATGGAATACGAAATGCCCGACAAGGCGGTGATGAGTCTACATTTTTGAGACCATCATTAACAGGAAAAGTTTCCTATTTCGGGTTTAATAAACTGTTGATCGAAGCATCAGCGTATATCGGGAAGACTGAGTCATCTTTATACAACGGTTTGGACAGAAATAACACTGCTGCGATCTCTCAAGCTGATTCTACCGTTGTTGGTATTTCAATGGTTGGTTTGAATACGAGTTATGCTGCGAAAAATTTCTTATTCAGAGGGCAGGCCATTTATACTTCGATCTCGAATACAGATCAGTACAATGCATTTACTGGATCGAATGTAGCCAATGGAATTTTAGGTGGGTATGCTGAACTCTCGTACAAAGCTGATCTCAAGAAAGATGATTACTTGCAGTTGATTCCTTTCGTGAGATATGAATATTATGATACTCATTTTAAAGTAGATGATAATATTTCTAGAAACAAGGCATATGCAAGAGAAGAGGTTCTTATCGGAGTTGGGCTTAAGCCGGCACCAGGAATCATTTTCAAGGCAGATTATCAGCTTACTCGAACAAAGTTGAATGACGAATTTATGTCTACAATTAATTTAGGATTTGGTTATTGGTTTTAACACTATGAAAGGATTCTGGAGTTTAATATTACTTACATCAGCTGTTTTCTCATTTGGCTTTATGCTGAATGAGAAAGCGATTGATAAGGTATTGAAAAAGTCATATAAGAACTTGGTGTATGATAAAACGATCGTCGATGTTCCGGATTCTCTAAAGGCCACCCTTGGTGAATTGTATTCGGTTAATGTAGATGGTAAGTTAGAAGGTTATGTATGCTATGCGACGGCTTTTGGATGTAAAGTGGGAGGGTGCGCAAAACCTAATGATCCTAACTTATCGTCATACGAAACATTCGATTACATTGTTGTTTTTAACAAAGACCTTAGTATACGAAACCTGGAAATAGCAAATTATCCTGGAGCCTATGGTTATGAGATCTGCAGAAAGAGCTGGTTGAATCAATTTATTGGTAAAACGCCTGCATTAAAACTCTATGAAGATGTGGATGGGGTTTCCGGTGCCACGATCTCTGCACAATTTCTGGTCGAGGATCTAAATTTTGTAAAATCAATGATCGATGCATTGAAATAAAAAAAGAGCCAAACGGCTCTTTTTTTATTTAATCTTCATCTTCGTCATCCCATTCTTCCTCTTCTACATCATCGTTGAAATTAAAGAGGCTGTCATTTTCTGGATCGAAATCATCATCTTCATCGTCATCAAAAAAACGATTGGATTTACCACTTTTCTTATATGGAGATAACTTTGTCTTTTTAGATCTGTCGTCCGTATCAAAATCTTTCTTTTTATCCTTAGAGACCTTTTTACGAGGTTCACCTTTGATAAGTGGAATATCAGTCGGAGGAGTAAAACTTACCGGCCCATCTTCATTCGGAAGAGGTGGACGTTCCATTGACTCTCTGGGACGATCATTCGATCTGTCTCTTGGCGGCTGATTCGGACGTTGATTATCAAAATTTCTTTGAGGTCTTTGATCTCTGGAACCGGCAGGACCACGGTCATTCGTCCTCTGCTCAGCTTCTTTTACGGCAATTGGCCTTCCATTGATCAAATGTCCGTCTAACGAACGTATAGCTTCCATTGCGGCATCACGATCAGCCATTTCCACGAATCCAAATCCTCTGGATTTACCTGTTTCCCTGTCGGTAGCAACATTTGCTTTCAACACTGCTCCGTAGGTTTGAAACAACCTTTTGAGCTCTTCGCTCGTTACACCAAAATCTAGTTTGGCAACAAAAATACTTGTCATAAATGTCTAAACAAGAAGTATTTAATCAGTAAATTCAAGTTTAAGATAAATCGAAAATAGAATTTTTTTTTATCATACACACAGAACAAAGGATTTTTTGATGAAAAAACAACTGACAGCATGGGTACTTGGAGGGACAGGTGCAGTAGGGAAAGAGGTGATTAGACAATTATTGAAGGATGATGATTACAAGGAAATCTACGCAGTTTCAAGAAAAAAAATACAAGTAGAAGATACAAAACTAACAAATGACCTTGTGGATCTGGAGTCTGATTATCAGCTTGAAAGCAGGGGAGGAGATGTCGTTTTTGTGGCCTTTGGTACAACTTTGAAGAAAGCTGGTAGCAAGACTGCTCAACATCATATTGACGTTGAGATTCCCTATCGTTTTTTGGTCAAATTAAAAGAACAAGGAGTGAAAAATTGCGTACTCGTTTCTGCAATGGGAGTTTCAGAAAAGTCTTTATTCTTTTATTCAAGGATGAAAGCTGAGTTGGACAGGAGGGTAACGGAACTTGGATTCGAGCATCTAGTCCTAGTGAAGCCTTCTGTTCTTGACAGTGTGAGGGAAGAAAAAAGAACTGGTGAAGAGTGGTCGATCAAAATTGGAAATTTTATCGGTAGATCGGGTTTAATAGACAAGTATAAACCAATCAAAGTGGAACATGTCGCTCAGGCAATGATCAACAGCCTTGATTATATAACTGAAAAGGTAACGACGTATAACTCGGCTCAATTACACGATCTGTCAGCCATTTATAGAAAAGAAAAGGGACTCAATTGAGCCCCTTTTAACGATTCAATTATTTTGATTTTAAAAGATCTCTGATCTCCATCAATAATTCCTGATCTTTAGTTGGAGCAGGTGGGGCTGCAGGAGCTTCTTCTTTCTTTTTTGACATTTTGTTCATCCCCTTCACCATAAGGAAAATGATGAATGCTGTCACGATAAAGTTGATCACTGAAGCAATGAATTTTCCGTAAAGAACTCCATTCCAGGCAACTTCTTCCAATTTGGTTACCCCAAGGGCCTCCATGGTTGGTTTTAATAGTAGAGGCGTAATTACATCGTTGATCAATGATCCAACGATTGCGTTGAAGGCAGCACCAATGATCACCGCCACAGCAAGGTCAATGACATTGCCTCTCATGATAAACGTTTTGAACTCTTTTAACATATCTATATTGATTTAGGATTTACTGTGATTGATATTTATGTCGATTTACCAATGATCTGCTTAAGGTGAGCTCGTCGGCATATTGAAGTTCTGTCCCTACTGAAACCCCTCTTGAAAGGGTTGTGATCTCAATGGGCTTGTCTTTAAGCTTTTTATAGAGATAAAAACTCGTGGTGTCTCCTTCCATCGTAGGGCTTAATGCGAAGATGATCTCATTGATCTTACCTGAATCTGCTTTGTCGATCAGCGGTTGAATGTTTAATTCACCAGGACCAACACCGTCCATAGGGGAGATGATTCCTCCCAGCACTTGGTAGATTCCTTTGTAGCTTTCGATTCCTTCGATTGCCATGACATCTCGTATGTCTTCAACCACGCAAATTGTTCCATGGTCTCTATTGGGATTGATGCAGATCGTGCAGATCTCCTGATCTGAAATATTTCCGCATTCTTGACATTTCGTTACATGATGTTTCAGATCAAGCAGTGACTCCGCAAACATTCTGATCTCTTCTTCACTTCGATTGATCAGATTTAAAGCGAGTCGTAATGCAGTTCTTTTTCCAATACCCGGAAGGGAGGAAATTTGTTCAACAGCATTTTCAAGATGTTTGGATGGAATCTTCACATCCCGAAACTACGAATGAAAAGAAGAAAACAAAAGTTAAAACGATAGTGTTTTTCCACAATTCCATGTTATTGTCGGATTTAACGATTAAGTATTTTGTAAATTTGATGTCCCGGATTTAAATGAAGGCCAACGAAGTAAATATCAGGAATAAGCGAGCGAGTTTTGAATATCATCTCGAGGAGACCTTTATTGCCGGAATTCAGCTATCAGGAACTGAAATTAAGAGCATCCGAAATGGTAAAGCCAGTATTCTTGAAGCCTACTGCATCTTTTCAAGAGGAGAGGTCTGGATCAGGAATATGCACGTGACCGAATACGAAAATGGATCCTTTTATAATCATAAGCCAAGGGCGGATCGGAAGCTTCTATTGAATAAGAAGGAGATCAATCGCATCGAACGATTTTTGAAAACAAAAGGGAACACATTGATCCCTCTGCGTTTATTTATCTCAGATAAAGGCTGGGCGAAGATCGAAATTGCATGTGCTCAAGGTAAAAAGCTACATGACAAACGTCAGGACCTCAAAGAAAAAGATGATAAGCGGGAAATGGATCGTGCAATGAAACGTTGATCAGATCATTCCTAAGGTCAACAGGTGAGCCCAGTGATCATTTGTGATCAAAAATAAGATAAGTACGGTTCCGGTTAAGTATAGGCTAAGGTGCCAGATAATGGTAAATCCGATGGTTCTCCTTTTGGTTAGTATCGTTACTACTGGCAATAAAAAGATCAAGATCAGAATGATCGTCACGGAATAAAAGGTATAGTAGACTGGGAAATATCCGTAATCTAGTTTTTGAATGGAGATCACTTGAACGGGGTCATGAAAGAACCATGAACGTTCAATGTAAATATCAGGAAACCTTGCATAAAGCGAAAAGTTTATGTTACCGATCCAGATGTCGTTTCCTTTTGCTGTTTGAATGAGAGAAACATAGGATCCCTTGATTCCTGAATAAACGTCTCGTGCATAAAACTCAACTCGATCATTTTCATAATGACGAGGGAGAAAAAGATCCATGAACAGCATTAATGAGATCACTGCTCCAAAAAAAGCGTTCAGCTTGATGATCCTCCATTTTTTTCCTTTGATCAGTGATTGATAGTATCGTTCATTGGTTAGCTCCTCCTGAAGTTTTTGTTCTTCGTATCTGCGTCTGGCTTCCTTGACCCTTTCGGCATGCATTTCTTTTGCAGATTTCCTTCTGGCCTTTAAGGGAGCAGGGTCATCCTTTTTACCAGTAAGAACCTCGTAGGCCTCAGTGATCAGAATGAATTTGGCCGCCGCTTCCTTTGTGTCATTTTTATCAGGGTGATACTTCATTGCCAGAACACGATACCGCTTTCTGATCTCTTGAGGAGAAGCACCTTCATTAAGGCCAAGGATATTATAGTATTTCTTTGATGGCAATAGCTGGCTGATTTATAGATTCTGATCGGTTGATCTTGTGATTTCGGGTGAAAATAAATTTATTTAGAACTCTTATTTCTTTGGGTATTTCATGATCATTTAAAACTTCAGCTAATTTGGTTTTTGAGATGTTCAATTCTCTGTCGGTCGTAAATAAGGTGATCTGTTCTCCCCAGACCTTATGTGGTGCTGCACCGATGAAAAAAGGTGAGTCCAAAAGAATTGTGAGCTTTTTTTCCAATTCCTCAGCAAAAAATTTCTTTCCACCTGAGTTGATGACATTGTCCCAGCGACCCATCCAGGTAAAGGTAGAAGGATTCAGAATTTTGACAATATCGTTGGTCTGAATAAGACCAGAATTCGTTACTTCGTCGTTCAGCCAAAGACATCCTCGTTCATCCACTCCGATTGTGATGCCTTCTAAAAGCTGGTATGTATTCTCCGGATGTTTCGCTAAAGAACGAATGGCAATATGTGAAATCGTTTCAGTCATTCCGTAGGATTGAAAAAAGTCGACTTCCTTTAAATGATTTATTGTAGTGTTCAGCTCTTTGCTGATGACGCCGCCACCGAGGAGGACTTTCTTGAAAAAACTAATCTTTTCAGGGAAATTAGTGATCATTCCTTCAATCTGGGCCGGAATCATTGCCGCAAACGATACAGGTTCGTCGAGGTATTTAACGGTGTCTAATGTTACTGGGCCAATAATGATCTTATGGTTGCCGACCAATGCTCTTACCATCATCATAACACCTGCAATTGTCGAACATGACAAGCAGGAATAGAGCACGTCTTCTTTCTTTAAATTGAAAAACTCAATGGTTCTCAATGCAGAGTTTCTCATGGCGCTCTTCTTGATCTGGATTTCTTTGGGAGGCCCTGTAGAACCTGATGAATGGACAATAATGAAGTCATTTGGATCGTTCCATACCCCAAGGAAATCATCGATCTCCTTAATACGGGATCTGTCTAGAAAAATGATATTTAACTTTTCATTCAACCTCTTTGGAATGGAATTTGCTTTAAAGGTAACAACTTTTCGAAGTGGAATTGATGAATTTAATAGAGTCCTGAATTTGGATTTTATATATAACTTAACAAAAAAAAATGATGAAAAAACTCTTTGGAATTCTGTCTGTGGCTGTTTTAACAATGGCATTTGTATATGAGAAATCAGATTCATCTGTAACTGTGAATGCACCTGTTCAATCTGAAAGTGGTATTCGTTTCAAAAATGTATCGCTTGAAAGAGCAAAAGAATTGGCTGCAGAAACAGATAAATTGATCTTTATTGATGCTTATACGTCTTGGTGTGGTCCATGTAAACGAATGGCTGCGACATCTTTTAAAGATGATGAAGTGGGGGAGATCTTCAATGATAAATTTGTGAATCTAAAGATCGACATCGAAAAAGATGCTGATGGACCAGAGGTAGCGAAATTATATAAGGTAAGAGCTTATCCAACCTTATTGATAATTGATAGCAAGGGGAAATTAGTCAAATCATCCGTTGGATTTATGACTTCCGATCAGTTGATCTCTCTAGCAAATTCAGTTGATTAAGAAAAAAACTAAAAAAAGAAAGCCGACTCATTCGAGTCGGCTTTTTTATTTTCAGGAATTGGAAATTACTTTCCTTTTTCCATTTTCTCTTTCAATTCAGCAAGAGCATCTAGATCACCAAGTGTAGATTTCTCAGTATTCTGATTGATCGCTTTCACTGCTTGTGAAGTCGATGATGTACCACCTTTCTTACTGCCTTTAGCAGCAGCAGCTGGCTTGTCTTCTCCTTCTTCGAACATACGAGTGTGAGATACAACGATCTTCTTACCTTCCTTATTGAATTCGATTACTTTGAAGTCAAGAACTTCTTCAACTTTAGCGTTAGATCCGTCTTCTTTTCTCAAGTGCTTAGAAGGACAAATTCCTTCAACACCGTAAGGTAGAGAAACGATACCAGACTTATCTTTCATGTCGATGATAGTTCCCTGGTGTACAGAACCTTCTCCGAAGATTGTTTCAAATACATCCCAAGGATTTTCTTCAAGTTGCTTGTGCCCCAAAGAAATTCTTCTGTTCTCTCTGTCGATCTCAAGAACAACAACTTCCATTTCATCACCAACCTTACAGAATTCAGATGGGTGCTTGATCTTCTTCTGCCAAGAAAGGTCAGAAATGTGGATCAATCCATCAACTCCTTCTTCAAGTTCTACGAAAACTCCGAAGTTAGTGAAGTTACGAACTTTCGCTTTGTGCTTAGTTCCAACTGCATATTTCGCTTCGATAGCTTCCCATGGATCTGGCATCAATTGCTTAATACCTAAAGACATTTTTCTTTCTTCACGATCCAAAGTAAGGATAACAGCTTCAACTGTATCACCAACATTCATGAAGTCCTGAGCAGAACGCAAGTGCTGAGCCCAGCTCATTTCAGAAACGTGGATCAAACCTTCAACACCTGGAGCGATTTCGATGAACGCACCATAGTCTGCCATAACCACAACTTTTCCTTTCACTTTGTCACCAACCTTAAGGTTTGCGTCAAGTGAATCCCATGGATGTGGCTGAAGTTGCTTCAATCCAAGAGCAATACGCTTCTTGTCATCATCGAAATCAAGGATAACCACATTCAATTTCTGATCAAGTTCAACGATTTCTTCCGGATGGTTAACACGTCCCCAAGAAAGGTCAGTGATGTGGATAAGTCCGTCAACACCTCCAAGGTCGATGAATACACCGTAAGAAGTAATGTTCTTAACAGTACCTTCAAGAACCTGACCTTTTTCAAGACCAGAGATGATCTGCTTCTTCTGCTCTTCAAGTTCAGCCTCAATAAGCGCTTTGTGAGAAACAACAACGTTACGGAATTCCTGGTTGATCTTAACCACTTTGAACTCCATGTTCTTACCAACATAAATGTCATAATCACGGATTGGCTTAACGTCAATCTGAGATCCTGGAAGGAATGCTTCGATCCCGAATACATCAACGATCAAACCACCTTTTGTACGACACTTAACGTATCCTGTGATCACTTCACCTGTACGTAAAACATCATTTACGCGGATCCATGCTTTGTGCATACGTGCTGTTCTGTGAGAAACAATCAGCTGACCTGACTTGTCTTCCTGACATTCAACATATACATCAACTGTATCACCAACCTTCAAGTCCGCATTGTAACGGAATTCAGATGCAGCTACAACTCCTTCTGACTTGTAACCGATGTTGATGATCACTTCTTTCTTAGTAATTGCAACAACAGTACCTTCGATCACTTCTTTCTCGTTGATCGATGTTAATGTTTGCTCATACTTGTCTGATAATTCGGAACGCTGTGCTTTGGAATAACCATCCATTGCCAGAGCTTCCCAATCGAAATCTGCAGTTCCCTGCAATACTTTTTCTTTTGCCATTTGGCTTTTATTACTTGTATTCCGGGCCCAGATCATCCGGAAGAGTTCTAACTACTGTTTTTCTGGGTAACAGTTTGTTTTTGAGGGTGCAAAGTTAAGGAATAAATGATTAGGATGGATAGCATGGTCAAAAAAAAATCCCACTCAAAATCGAGTGGGATTCCAGTTTACTATTTCTAAGAATTTATTCCGTTGTGATCGTCTTAGGAACTCTTTTCATTTCCTGACGTTTTTTCTGCATTTGCTCTTTCTGCTCATACTTAGCAAATTGCTCCTCTGTAAGAACATTCTTCAACATCGCTTTACGGCCATCGTTGTTCCCTTTGATTGCTTCTTTCTTCAATTCTTCAGACATTTCTGCGTTGTTTCGAATAGCTTCATTTTTCAAGTTAACACCAAGATTGATCTCGTAAACCTTTGGGATCTGATCTTCAGTTAGCTCAAGGTTGGTTGTCATGGATTCTGTCTGTTTCTGGGCACGCTCTTGTGCTGTAGCTTCCTGGGCAAATGCTGAGTTTAAACCTGCGCTTACCAATAACATTCCTAAAATTAATTTCATTGATCTCATAAAAGTCATTTTTTTGTTTCGTTCACTACAATAGTCATTCCACTCTACAAAGATGATTATTTTTCAAATTGGTTGCGTCATACCGATAAAATTATAGAGATATTTAACAAAATGAATACAAGCCATATATGTATTTTTTTACTTACTTTCTTCTACTTATTGTTAGGAGCTGAGGTTATGGCTCAAAAAAAAGTAGTCAATCTAAGTAGAAGAGGACTCACGGAAATTCCTGAAGAAGTATATCTCAATGCTTCCAATATCAAAGTATTGAAACTATATGGTAATCGTTTTGACAGTCTTCCTTCGAATATAGCTGAGTTTAAAAATCTTGAAAAATTATACGTTGGTAAAAATGATCTTAAGTATTTACCTGCTAGTATAGGTGAGCTAAAAAAATTGAAAATTCTTTCTTTAACTGCCAACAAAATTGATTCTTTACCAGCAGAAATTGGGGAAATGGAGGCACTGGAGCAATTGTGGTTAGGTCAAAACCAATTGAAAGCACTTCCTCCATCCATTGGTCAATTGAAGAATTTAAAGAATCTATATGTGCACTACAATTGGCTTGATAGTATCCCTGCATCCATAGGTGGATGTGAAGCCTTAGAATTTGTGAATCTGAACAGAAACAATCTTCAACGAATTCCAGAGTCGCTTGGTAAAATTAAAGGATTGAAGGAGCTCCATTTGGTGAATGCAGGTTTTTTAGTCGATTTACCAGAAACGTTTTGTGATCTTAGAATGCTCGAAGTGCTTGAGATCGACCAGCGAGTAGCGATTCCTCCTTGCTTGTTGGTATATCAGACCAATCGACTAAAGATTATTCAACATTAGATTTTCTGGAAGACGAAATAAAGGCCCAGAAGAGTGTTGCATCATAAGAAAAATGGGCAGCGACAGCAAACCATAGTCCGAAATGGTCAAATCCAAAACTGATCAATACTATAAACGGTAGGACAATCAATCCATATAATGATTGCGCAATTGGCTTGATCTTGAAATAACCGTGAATTGCTACAAATAGGATGGAAGTCACCCAAGGTCCAAGGTAAAACTGAACTCCACTTCTAAAGAGTAACTCTTCTCCGAGACCGGCACAAAACGACAAAAAGAATCCCATTGCGTAAGAGATGTCCATCTCTCCGACCAGTTTATCAACTCGCATGGGTAGTTGTTCGAATATGGGAGATGACAAAAGAAGAGCCGAGAAAAACGCGTAAATGATCCCGAATTCAAGTCCAAATAATATTGGAATGGTTTTGAGGTTGTCTAATTGAAGGAAATCCTTTAAATCGATACCCTCAAAGTAACTCATTGCAAAATAAGCCGGAAGGGGGAAGATCAATAAGGTGATCAGTCCTAACAACAGTATGTATCCCTTGGATATCTTCACAGTCAAAGGTAAAGAACCTTTGGAATGAAATCTTCAAATCATTGGACATTAACTTTTTTTAATAGGTTGAATTCCCTGCCTGTTCTTTTCAAACCCTTAATTTTGCCTCAAAAAAAAGATGAAGGATTTTATAATCGATTGGATCAGACATTTCTATCAATATTCAAGAGATGGAGTGGTCTATTTCGATACCAAAGGATACAATGAGCATGCGTTTTATTGGTCGGCTGGAATGTTTGTGGCGCTAATTGCCGGATCTCTTCTTCTGTGGTTTTTGACGCGATTGTTCATGGTGCAGATCCTTCATGTGTTGGTGGATAGAACAAAATCAACACTGGATGACCATCTCGTAAATAATAAGGTGTTCAGATCAATGGCTCATATCGTGCCTTTGATGTTTCTAGAATATTTTCTTTCTATCGCATTTTACCGTTTTCCGGAAATGAATGGAACCATGTCTAAGCTGGTTTCATTGTTGATGCTGTATGCAATAATGGTTTCGTTATCGAGAATATTAAACGCGTTTAGGGATTATATCAAGGAAAAACCAGCTTATTCAGATAAGCCCATTCAATCGTATTTTCAGGTGATCAAGATCGTTTCGATCGGTATATTGATGATCTTGATGTTGTCTGTTTTAACGGATAAGTCTCCTTTGTTCTTCTTAACATCACTGGGAGCAGTATCAGCGATTCTAATTTTGGTTTTTAAAGATACGATCTTAGGTTTCGTTGGGAGTATTCAACTTTCTGCAAATGATATGATCCGCATTGGTGACTGGGTTACGATGGATAAATACGGAGCTGATGGTGATGTGGAAGAGATCAATCTGGCAACAGTAAAAGTGAGGAACTTCGATAAGACCATTACCACAATCCCAACCTATTCATTTATCTCAGATTCATTCAAGAACTGGAGGGGAATGCAAGAATCTGAAGGTAGAAGGATCAAAAGAGCGGTTTATATTGAAGTAGATACAGTTCATTTTGCTTCTGAGGAATTGATCAATAGGTTGAGCAAGTTGAAGTTGCTCAAGGAATTCATTAAAGAGCGTCAAGCTGAGATCGAAAGCTATAATGAAGAACACGGCTTTAAAGGTGATGAGCTGATCAATGCAAGGAGACAGACCAACTTAGGTTTGTTCAGAAGATATGTGGAATATTACCTTCGTCACAATGTTGAGATCAATCAGGAAATGACTTTGCTTGTAAGACAATTGCATCCTACAGATAAAGGTGTTCCATTGGAGATCTATTGTTTTACGAAAACAAAAGAGTGGGGTGATTACGAAAATATTGCGGCGGATATTTTTGATCACATTTTCGCCATCGTTCCGGAATTCGAATTGTCATTGTTTGAAAATCCTTCTGGTCGAGATTTTCAGCAAAGTTTCTCTAGTGTCCGATAGGAGTTTTTTCACCTGCTCTGATCTCAATGCTTATTGAGTTTTCTTCAGGTGGAATAGGACATGAAAATTTGTCTGAGTAGGAGCAGTAAGGATTGTAGGCAAGGTTGAAGTCGATCTTTACTTCCTTCTGCTTTGGATTCGATAGGTCGATATATCTTCCTCCGCCGTATGAATCTTTTCCTGAGGTTTTGTCTCTGAATGGAATGAATAAATAGTCTTTGTATTCCTTCTGTTTACTAAGCGCTATGTTTTTGTAGACGGTTAGGCGGAATTCGATCGAATCCTTTTTGCAGTAGATATATCCGGTCCTTCTATACACAGGCCTTCGGTCTGTCGTTGTGATCATTTCGAATTTGGGACCTTTTTTCTTTTTATAAGTAGCATTGATGATCCAGTTGGTGTCGATCAGAAAATAATCCAGTCCTTGGAAGTGATCGATCTCCTCTTGTGATAGGATCTCATTTTTCGGATCAGTAAGCTCAGCATAATGTTTTACGCGGATCTCACGAATTGAATCCAGGTAGGTCTGTGAGTAGGTGCTCAGTTGAACCAAGCACAATAGAAGTCCGATTACTAATCTCATCTTGACCCGAAAATTGAACTTCCAACCCTGACCATTGTGCTTCCTTCTTCTATGGCTAGTACATAGTCACCACTCATTCCCATAGATATTGTATCAAAGAAATCAGTATGACTGAAGAAGTTTTCTTTGATCTCTCTAAAATAGTTTTTCAGCGCATTGAATTCCTTTCTGATCTGCTGCTCATCTTCAGTGAAGGATGCCATACCCATAACGCCTCTGATCCTAATGTTTTTCATTGCTTGAAATTCGTCTGAACGAAGTAGTTCGATGGCTTCATCCCAAGTCATGCCGAACTTGGTTTCTTCATTAGCAATAAAAAATTGAAGTAATACGTCGATTGTACGTTCATTTTTTACGGCCTGTTTATCAACTTCCTTCAATAGTTTCAAGCTATCGATCGCATGGATCATAAATACAAAGGGAGCGATGTATTTTACTTTATTGGTTTGCAAATGACCAATCAGATGCCAGTGAATATCCTTTGGTATGTTCTCCCATTTCTGAACCATTTCCTGAACTTTGTTCTCGCCAAAATGTCTTTGTCCGGCTTCATATGCCTCCAATAGATCAGGAATTGGTTTTGTTTTTGAAACAGCGATCAGGGTAACATACTCAGGGATTTCTTTTCTGATCCTGTTTATGTTTTCTGCAATACTCATTCGTTAATGTTATAGATCGTTAGCCCACTTCTAAGTTTGGGTTCCACCCAAGTGGATTTTGGAGGCATGATTAAATTCTGATCAGCTACCTTTTTAACCTGATCCATGGTGACTGGGTAGAGTACAAAGGCGATATCAAATTTATTTTTCGAGATCTTCTCTTCAATTGAGTCAAGTGATTCCACACCTGAAGAGAATTCTATTCGTTCGTCCGTTTTCAGATCATGGATGCTTAATATTGGAGACAACACATATTGAGTCAGGATTTCAGGGTCCAGTGATCGAACGGCATGGTCTTCATCAATAATTGAATTTTTGCAATCAAGCGAATACCATTTACCCCTTAAACACATAGTAAACTGGTGTTGATGTTTTGGTTTCGATTGACCGGGTAGTGGATGAACCGTAAAACTTTCTTCGAGACGATTTACGAATTCATTCTCAGATAAACCATTCAATCCTTTTATCAATCTATTGAATTCCAGGATTTTCATTTTGTCTTCATCGATCAGAAATGCCAGAAAATAATCCTCATTTGGAAAACCTCCATTCTGATTTGATTCCCTCATTTTTTTGAGACCAGCAGAAGAAGCAGAGCGATGATGGCCATCCGCGATGTATAAAGCTTCAATCTTTTCAAATGAATCCTGGATCTTTTTAGTTTGCTCTTCAGACAAAACCCAAAGCTCATGTTTTATTCTGTCAGTGGTCGTGAATTCGTATTCAGGTCTACTTGAAGTATATTCATTCAATAATGAATCGATCTCATTGTTATGCGGGTAGGATAGAAGAACGGGTTCTGCATTGAATCCAACAATATCAAGGTAAGTGGTGAACATCTGTTCACGCGACGTAAGCGTTGCTTCGTGCTTTTTGATCAGATCTTTATTGTATTCTTCAACACTCGCGCCACAAACGATTCCTGTAAATTCATGACCTTCTTTCGTTTGTTTGTAGATGTACAGATGGTTATGGTCATCCTGTTTTAAGATACCTTCTTCAAGAAATTCCTGATATCTGTCTTTGACGTGTTCAAATCGTTCCGGAGAATTGGGCTTTGTTTTTTTCGCAGCACCGAATTCCGGATTGATTATATGCAGGAAAGTAAAGGGGTTGTCTTCCAGCTTAGCCTTCAACACGTTTTTCTTGTATGAATAATAGGGACGCGTAGCGACTAAGTGCACTTTATCTCTTACCGGTCGAACCGCTTTGAATGGAATGATCTTGCTCATGATTGAATACAAAAATAGGGATGAAATCATCCCTATTACAAGAATATTAAAAATTCATGGATTAACCGAACTGACTAATGATCTGAGCGGCTAATTCTTCACCGATCCTGTCTTGAGCTTCCAGAGTTGCTGCTCCAATGTGAGGAGTACACGCAATTTTTGGATGACTCAAAAGTTCTTTTCTTGGATTTGGTTCATTCTCAAAAACATCCAGAGCAACCGCAGCGACTGTACCATTGTCCAAAGCTGCGATCAGGTCAGTTTCATTGATCACTCCACCACGTGCGGCATTCACAATTCGAACACCTTTCTTCATCATTGCAAATTCCTTCGCAGAAATAACTGCGCTTCCGTCTGCTTGTTTAGGTACGTGTAATGAAATGAAATCAAGTTCTCCGATCACTAGGCTCAAATCATTGGTAGGAGTAATTTCAATGTCCACTTCTATATTGTTTCCAACAGGAACTTTAATCGTAACAGGCGTTGTGAACTGATCGACAGCGATTACATTCATACCGCATCCAAGTGCATATGAAGCAAGGCTTTGTCCAATTCTTCCGAAACCGATGATACCGATTGTCTTCCCTCTAAGTTCTACACCTTTTCCATAATTCTTTTTGAGAACAGAGAAGTCTCCTGTCTCCATGTTCTTGTATGAATCGTATAGAAATCTTGACAATGCGAACATATGGCCGATTACAAGCTCTGCTACAGACTGAGATGAAGATGCAGGAGTGTTGATCACCGTTAGACCTTTTTCTCTTGCATAGGCGACATCAATATTGTCCATTCCAACACCACCACGACCAATTAGTTTAAGTCCTGGACACGCATCGATCATGTCTTTTCGAGCGGTTGTGGCACTTCTAACCAACAACATTTCAATATTTTCTGAATTGATATAATTGATAAGGTCGTTTTGATCTACCTTATCCGTAATTACTGTAAATCCAGCTTCCTCTAACTTTATTTTTCCTACGGCAGAAATTCCGTCGTTTGCTAAGATCTTCATTTGTGTTATCCGTTTGTTCTTGTGAATTCTTTCATAACGTCTACAAGTACTTTCACGCTTTCTAATGGAAGTGCGTTATACATTGATGCTCTGTAACCGCCTACAGATCTATGACCAGGAAGTCCAACGATTCCTGCTTCTTTCCACATTTTGTCGAATGCTTCGGCATTTGCTCCTTCCTGTAATGTAAACGTAACATTCATGTTTGAACGATCCTCTTTTGCCGCAAAACCATTAAACAAAGGGTTGTTGTCGATCTCATTATAAAGAAGATCTCCTTTCGCATTGTTTGCTGCTTCGATGGCTGCAACACCTCCGTTGGCCAAAAGGTGGCGAAGATTAAGCATAGCTACATATACTGAGAACACCGGTGGAGTATTCAACATTGATTCTTTTTCAACCTGTGGTTTAAGGTCAAGATACGTCGGCATAAATGCCGATGTCGATTTACCCAGGATCTCATCCTTGATAATGTACAAAGTCGCTCCAGCTGGGCCAAGGTTTTTCTGTGCTCCTGCATAAATCAGATCAAAGTCTGCGACATTGATCTCTTTTGAGAAAATATCCGAAGACATATCACAAACTAAAGGAAGATCTGTCTTTGGGAATTCTTTGAACTGAGTACCGTAGATCGTATTGTTTGACGTAAAGTGGATGTAATCCGCATCACTTGGAACAGTATAGCCTTTCGGGATGTATGAGAAACCTTTGTCTTCAGAGGATGCAAAAACATTAACATCGATACCTACTTTTTTAGCTTCCTTGATAGCTCCTGAAGCCCACGTTCCAGTATTGATGTACCCAGCCTTCTTTTTATCTCTCATCATATTCAAGGCTGCAATTGTAAAGCCAAGTGTGGCTCCACCCTGAAGGTAAACGATTGAATATCCAGCAGGCACATTCAGAGCCTTTTTAACAAGGTCCATTGCTTCGTCCATTACAGCGACAAAATCTTTGTGTCTGTGAGAAACTTCAAGGATCGAAAGACCATTAAAATCCAAAACTGCCTGTGCAGCTTCTTTGAAAACATCCTGCGGTAAAATGCAAGGTCCGGCTCCAAAGTTGTGTTTCATGTTGTTTGCTATTTTATTGTGGTACAAAGTTCAAAATTATTCTGAGTGAGGTGCTAACAATTGAAATATGTTTTCCTCAATTTTAGGTTAAAAAAAAAGCTGTCAGTCGACAGCTTTTCATATATTATTTTTCAGTTTTCTTAGTGGTCGTTTTCTTTGCGGCCGGTTTCTTTGCTGCTGTTGTTTTTGCCTTAGGCTCAGCTTTAGCAGTTGTTTTTTTAGCTGCCGTCTTCTTAGCTGCCGGTTTCGCTTCAGCAGCTTCTTTTTTAACTGCTGGTTTAACTGCTACGGGAGTAGATTTCTTTTTTGGGCGGGTATTTCCGTATGATCCCATTGATCTTTTTCCTTTCGCTGTTTTTTTATCTCCTTTTCCCATTTCAGTTGGTTTTTATTATGAATGAACAAAATTCGTTTTCAAGTGATACAAAGATATTATTCTTTTTCAAATAATCGTCTACGTATTTCGTCTTCAAGGGCTTGACCTCCATTAAGAATGCTTCTGCACCATTGCATCTTAAGGGATCGTTGTTCTTCTTCAGTTAATTTCCAGTCAAGACTAGATTGCTCCAACCTTTCTCGAATTGTATTTAATAATATAGCGACAGACACAGAGATATTGAAGCTTTCAGTGAAGCCATACATTGGGATTGCTACAAAATGATCTGCCATTCCCATCACTTCATCAGAAATACCCCTTCTTTCAGTTCCAAACACGAATGCTACAGGTTTAGAAAGGTCAATATCATTAATTGTATTTGCTTTGGTATGTGGTGTTGTTGCAACAATAGTATAGCCTTTGCTTTTTAGGTGGTTAAGGCAACTCACAGTAGGGGTTTCATCGGAGTAGTTGAACATATCGACCCATCTACCTGCACCTCTTGCGATTTCACGCTGCACTTTGTAAGTGTTATCCTTTTCGATGATGTGCAATTCCTGAATCCCAAAGCAATCACAAGTTCTTAGCACTGCTGAAGCATTGTGCTCTTGATAAATATTTTCGAGCACTACCGTAACATGCCTCGTTCGATCCGCAGCAATTCGATCAAACATCTCTCGTTTATTTTCAGTAATGAGATCGTACAGTTCTTTTAAGACGAGTTCTTCTTTATTCATCATAGCCAATAAATACAAAAGGGGCCAAAAGGCCCCTTTAAATTCCAATTCAGAATCGAATTAGTTAACTTTTCCAGAAAGTTCAGCTCCAGCCTTGAAACGTACAACGTTCTTAGCAGAGATTTTGATTTCTTTTCCAGTTTGTGGGTTACGTCCCGTTCTAGCAGCTCTTTTAGAAACTGAGAAAGATCCGAATCCTACTAGAGAAATTCTGTCTCCTTTCTTCAACGCTCCTGCTGTAGTGTTAACGAATGCGTCTAATGCTTTCTTAGCATCTGCCTTTGACAATCCAGCTTCAGCTGCGATAGCATCGATCAATTCTGCTTTGTTCATAGTTCTGGTTTTTTAGAATGTTTGTAAATAAATTTTCGAAACAAATATATCTGAATATCCAAGCGTGTCAAGACTTTCAGCGCAAAAAGTAGGTTTTTTGTTGATAAAAGCACAATTTTGTTGATAAAGGCACCTAAAAACCACGCTACAACTGACTTTTTCGACCAATCTATAAATTTTATCGGTGAATGTGATTGATTTAAATTCCCCAGTCTTCAAAGGTGTTTCCTGCAAGAAACTCTTTGAAATGCATTCTTCTTTTTCCTTCTGGTTGAAATTCAGTGATCAGAATGTATTCATCATTACATGGAAATAGTATTCCTTCTTTTGAGGTAATGATCTTCCTTTCGGAAACTTTTATTCCTGTTTTTCTTGATATGAACAATTTAAAGGAACGAGTTTCGCCTGTTGAATTGTTCGTCAAATTGGTCCATGCCGCTGGGTAGGGGGATAAACCTCTAATAAAGTCATGCACATATTTTGCGTCCTTGGTCCAATCGACTTTACAATCCTCTTTAAAGATCTTCGGTGCGTGCTTTACTTTAGTCAGATCGAAACTATTCTGATCAACTGATGGGATGGTTTCATTGGATTCGATCAATTCAACTGTATGTAAGGTTAATTCAGCGCCTAAATGCATTAGTCGGTCATGGACTTCTCCTACCGTATCGTTTTCGCCAATTTGAATCTTTGCTTGTTCGATGATCTTTCCGGTATCAATTTCCTTTTCGATAAAGAAGGTGCTGACCCCAGTTTCTTTCTCTCCATTAATAACTGCCCAGTTAATAGGAGCCGCACCTCGATATTGAGGTAACAAGGAGCCATGAAGATTGATGGTACCTTTTGGGGGCATACTCCATACTACTTCCGGAAGCATTCGAAAAGCGACAACAACAAAAAGGTCTGCTTCATATGACTTCAATTCATTGATGAAATCCTGGGCTTTTAAGTTTGTGGGTTGCAAAGTGGGTATGTTATGCGTAACGGCGCATTTTTTCACTGCGCTTTCCTGAATTGCTCTCCCTCTTCCGGCTGGTTTATCAGGAGCAGTAACCACGGCTACAATTTCTTTTTTGGCCTGAATCAGTTTTTCCAGGATACAAACGGCAAAGTCGGGGGTTCCCATGAAAATGATCTTCATATGATCTTGTTTTTCCAGTTTGAAGTACGAAGATAAATGATTGCAAGAATTCCGGTCGTAGCGAAATAGATGTATTCTACACTCCAAATCCAGAAAATATCGGCTTTCAAAACCTTGATAAGTAAAAAGGATCCTGTGAGATAAGTGAAGACCGAAGCCATCTCTATATAAAAGGAGATCCTTGTGTTTCCGCTTCCGTTTATGGTCTGAAAATAAACGGAGAATATACCGTACATAAAAATGGAAACAGAAATGAAGCGTAGGATATCACTGCTTTTAGAGATGAATTCTACCTCAGGATTGATGAGGCTGATCATTTTGTCAGGATAAAAGATTGCTCCATGAAAAAAAACAAAAAGGAAAAGGATTGTCATTAATTGAATCCTCCTTTGGATTTTCGGAAGGTCATCAAATCGCTGAGCTCCTATATATTGGGAGATGTATGTTTTAGTTGTCCCGGCAAATCCCCAGATAGGGACGAAAGCAAGGAAATAGATCGATCGAATGTTCTGTGACACGGTTAGTTCAAATTTCCCGATCTGTTCCAGCCATGTAAAGAAAACAGTCCAAGTAGCTAAAGCGGCAAATCCTTGTAGCATTAATGGACTACCAATCTTGAATAGTTCTTTCATTGAATCAGTAGAGAATTCAATGTGCTTGATCAGCTTATACTTTTTATTTTCTACTGAAAGAAGGAGGGCCAGGATCAAAAAGATCATTCCGGTTCCATCTGCAATAGTAGAAGCCCATGCTGCTCCTTTCAGTCCTAATTGAGGTAACCCCAATTTACCAAAGATTAACCCGTAATCTAAAATGATGTTTGAGATTGCTGTCAGTCCAGCTGAGATCAAAACAACCATGGTCTTTCCGTGAGCCATAAAGAAGGCTTGTATGGATAGTGAGATCATTGCAAAGAATAAGGCATATCCTCTGATGTTGATGTATTTGATCTGTTGCGTGGCAAGATCAGCATGCTTTGAATACATCCGCAAAAGATCCGGCATGATCAAACTGATGATCAAATATAAAACTACAGCAAGGATGAGGTTGGTAATAATTGACGTACCGAATATTCGTCCTATTGCTCCTGTGTTTTGTTGTCCAATTCTTCTAGCGATCAGGATCTGTGCTCCATCGCTCATTCCGACATACGCCATGTAAAGGGTAATGTAGATCAATCCACCATTTCCTACTGCCGCAAATGCATCGGTGCTATATCGGCTTAAAAAAGATGAGTCGGTAATTAAAACGATCGATTGAATGAAGCTGGAGATCATCAAAGGGACAGCAACCTTCAGAATAGTACTGTATTTAAGATCCAGCATTAGTCGACTTGAATTACGAGTCCTTTCAAGTATTCTCCTTCCGGATGGAATGCATTGATCGGATGATCTGCCGGTTGATGGAGTTGCTCAAGGATCTTGACATTTCTACCTGCTTCAATTGCAGCGGCAATGATCGTGTTATTAAACAAATATTTGTCCACCACCTGGGAGCAAGAAAATGTAAAAATGATCCCTCCCGGTTTGATCTGACGAATCGCATGTGCATTCAAACGCTTATATCCCTGAATTGCTTTGTGTCGCTTATCTCTGTGTTTTGCGAAAGCAGGTGGGTCAAGAACGATGATGTCGTAGTCTTCATTCAGTTCTTTCATGTAGTCCATTGCATCAGCAACGATTGATCCATGTTGACCATCGAACTGATTCAATGCCACATTTGTTTCGGTTAGCTCAATTGCTTTCTTGGAACTGTCAAGCGAGTGAACAAGAGTAGCGCCATTTTGAAGTGCAGTTAGACTAAAGCCTCCTGAATAGCAAAATGTATTCAATACCTTTTTACCATGGGCATACTTACCGAGAAGTTTTCTGTTTTCTCTTTGATCTACGAAAAATCCTGTTTTTTGTCCCTTGATCCAATCAATACTCAGATTGATTCCATGTTCCTGAGCGATAAACGGAGTTTCCACTTCACCATACAGGTATCCATCTTCCGTTTCAGTTCTGCCTGGTAATGTATCACTTGATTTGGAATAGATCGCTTTTAGTGAATCCCCCAAAGCATTCTTTAGTGCTTCCGATATAAGCGATAAAGAGTTGTACATTCCATAACTATGGCATTGGATCACAGCAGCTCCGTTGTAATAGTCAATGATCAATCCAGGTAACGAGTCTCCTTCACCATGGATCAATCGACAAATATTATTGTCTGAAGAAAACAGATCCAGTTTTCTTCTTAGTTCAACAGCATTCAAGATCTTTTTGTCAAAGAATTCCTGATCAATGGGTTGATCTGAAAAAGTCAGAACACGTACAGCAATCGTTGCATGTTGAAAATGTCCCCTGGCAAGGAAATTTCCTTTATTGTCTGTTACAGTGACAACCTGTCCATCAATCAAATCTTCTGTGTTCGTATGGATTGCTCCGGAAAAGATCCATGGATGATTTCGTTTAACAGATTCTGTTTTGTGTTTGAATAACTGTATGACTCCTTTGTTCTCGCTCATTGCATGCAAAAGTATAAATAGAATTCACAGTATACATTTGAAAAGTTGACTTCTTAATAGTGAGATTGCTCAAAGTAATGGATTAACATTGTAGTATGAAGTGTATCATACATGTATACCTGATCAATGATCTTTACTCTCAGCAGCTTGCGGATGAGCAACATGGGGGGAAAGAAACAGAAGACAATCGAAAGTATCTTTGGGAAGATGAGTTTGCAGTTACCAAAGGATTTAAAGATCTTTCAGTGAAGAGAGACGACATATTTGTCCTTGCAGGCTCTTTGTCTGACGGTACTGAATTTAGTTATCCGATCAAAGGTTGCTGTTTGTTCGTATTGTCTTCGGATGGAAATCCTGATACGATTTTAGCGGTGTCAGAGAGTATTTTGAGTAAATACTCTTCGGAAAAGGTTAAGGACGATACGGTTCTGAAGATCTGGATCAAGGACAATGAGCCATATGCGAATCCGATATATGGAGTTTATATTGCTTCGAAGGAATTTCCAAAAGAGCTGCAATGAAGATCCTGAGCGTCAATGGAGTCGGCTTGTCGTATGACAGAGAAGTGCTTAAAGGAGTTGAGCTGGTAGTCAAGAAGGGGGAGATCATAAGTGTTGTTGGTAGGAGCGGGGCTGGTAAAACCTCACTATTGAAGATCATTGCCGGAACACTGGATCCAACAGAAGGCGAAGTGTTGTTCAACGGTAAAAAAGTTGAAGGACCTTCGGTTAGTTTAATTCCGGGGCATCCTGAAATTAGTCTGGTTAACCAGGATTTTAAACTGGATGAATATCATACTGTAGAAGAGAATATTTATGGTCAGATCTTGTATCTACCAAGAGCAGAGCGGGATAAATTTACGGAGGAGTTGATCGCCTTAATGGAACTGGATGAGGTGAGAAAACAAAAAGCGCATACGCTTTCGGGTGGTGAACAACAACGTTTGGCTCTTGCAAGAGTATTGGCAAGTGAGCCTGAAATGATCCTTCTGGATGAACCTTTTTCTCATCTTGATGGAGGGTTGCGAAAAAAGTTGATCCATTATTTGCTTGAGCTGCGAAGAGTTAGAAATACGACGGTTCTTTTGGTTTCTCACGATGGCTCTGAAACGTTAGGGCTTTCTGATAGAATCGTCTTAATGAAAAAGGGAAGAATAGTAAGAGTTGGAAATCCTCTTTCCTTCTATTACAAACCTAAGAGTCTTGAAGATGGAAGGATCTTCGGAGTAATGAATTCTGTCAGGATAGGATCTGAAAGATTTCATTTTCGCCCAGATGAATATTCGATTGAGAAGAGTGTTGATGAGGTGATGCTTGAATTGAGATTTTTGTATTCATCCTTTACCGGTCCGATGTATGAGAATTATTTCGAACATAAAAATGGCGAGTCGGTGATGTTGTTAAGCTGGGAACCATTGAATTCAGTTGATAGAGCATATGTCAGAAGAAAAGGGTGATATCACTTTAATGGAATGGCCGAGGCTGTTTTTCGAAACAATGAAATCCTTTGTTGCTGTTAGAGGAATGCATCATGGTGCCGCGATTGCGTATTACACCCTTTTTGCTTTGGTTCCCTTGTTTTATGTTTCCTTATCTTTTTTTGGTAGGGTTATAGGGCAGGAAAAAATGATTGAGATCATTACCCATTTATTGCACAATCAGGTTGGGGTAAAAGATGTGTCGGGAATTCTTGAGTTCTTGAATACAATGAACCTTGAAAAGGGTAACACCGTTATGGAAATAGTCGGATTAGTCACCTTATTGATCACCTGCACAGCGATACTTGTTTCTTTGAAAAATAGCCTCAATACCTATATGGGGATTGATCCCCGGAAAGTAGGGGCGAAAAAACAAATTCTTAGAGGATTATTGTTTCGATTGATCTCTATTGCACTTATTGGCACTTTTACTCTGGTTATTATCATGATCTATTTTGCTCAGACGGTATTGATCTCATTGGGCGATTCATGGCTGAATGAGCTTCAGGTATGGCATTGGATCTTTTCAACGTTTTCAAATTCAACGCTATCTGTGACGTCTAATTTGATCATTTTTACCATGATCTTCAGGTATGTACATGATGGCGTGGTGCGTTGGAAGCTCGCTTTTATCGGTGCAATTGTTACTTCGTTGCTTTTGTTTAGTGGCCATTTGTTGATCAGATATTACTTAACCAATTTCTTTTTTGCTGCCGATGGAGGAATTGCAGGATCTCTTCTAGTGGTGATGGTATGGGTATTTTATACCTCTCAGATTATTTTCTTCGGAGCGAGATTTATTGCTGTTTATGCGGAGAGGAAAGGCTTGACGCTATTTAGAAATGATTAAATATTAAACATTATATTGTTTATATTCTAATCATTGTGTATGTTTGTTGAAAATCCAGAAGATGAACATAGGCAATAATCTGAAGACGTTACGTAAGCGACTTAAGCAATCTCAGGAAGAAGTAGCTCAAGCTTTGAATTTAACTCGCTCTACCTACAGTGGTTATGAAAATGGGGTGGCTCAACCGAATTTGGAGGCTCTGATCTCTTTTGGTGAGTACTTTAAATTATCTCTGGACGAGCTTATTAAAAAAGATCTCGAGAAATTATCTGAATCAGATTGGGAGGCCTTTGATAAGGGTGATCTAAAAGACGTGAAAGGTCAGAAGCTGAGAGTGTTGACCACAGTGGTGGACCAACAAGATGAGGAGTTGATTGAATTGATTCCCCATAAAGCAAGCGCAGGATATACTTCCGGTTATGCAGATCCTGATTATCTAAAAGTCTTGCCAACATTCTATTTGCCATTTCTTTCTAAGAACAAGAAATACAGATCTTTCCCAATTACAGGCGATTCTATGCCACCAGTTGTAGAGGGGTCCTATGTCGTTGCTGAGTATATCCAAAACTGGATGACGATACGTTCAGGTACGCCATGTATCGTAGTAACCAAAGATGAAGGAATTGTTTTTAAAATTGTTCATAACCTTCTGGATTCCAGTCAGTCATTTCAATTGTGTTCAACTAATACTTTCTATAAACCTTATCTAGTTCATGCAAATGATGTATTAGAGATCTGGAAGTTTGTGAATTATATTTCACCCGAATTACCTGAGGTTAGGATGGACGACCAGCATTTGAGTAAGTCAATTCAAGATCTACAGAAGGATATCCATGAGCTTAGAGCTCGATTTGAGGGATGATCAAATCGTAGTGAAGAGATCGTTGCAGCGACTTAGCTTGCCTGCGTTGAGTAAACGCTGAATCAGCTCTTTGATCTCTTTTGATTGTTGGGTGAAATGGTTTTCGATCTGAACTAATGTTTTTCCATGAGTACAAAAGTCCAGAAGAGATTCCTGGTGTAGTTCATTTGTTCGGCTGTTCTTTTTGCAAATGTCACAAATCCCACATTCATTTGCGGATTGCCCGAAATAGTGGAGGAGCTGTTTTGATCGACATTCTTCCTTGATTAGAAAAGTACAGATTGCATCCATTTTAACTTGAGCCCGTTCTTTTCTAAACTGGTATGCTTCAGGAGAGATAGTCAATTGGTTATCGGGTAAGCGTTCTGTGAGAAAAGTAATAGAAGGGAGATCGCTGGACCATGTAATTGAGATGATTCCATTCTTTTCAAGAAATGTCAACTGATCTATTGTTGTTTTCAGGGGTTGATTCAGTCGTTTGGTGATCTGATGTTCATTTATTTTAACAAAAGAATCAAATGAACTATTATAAGATCTTGATAATAAGGAAGTAATAGGAATTATATTTTCATTGGATATTTGGAAATTGTAGAGTTCTCTGTTTCCCACTGTAAACATAAAGCTCGTGGAAGATGAGAAAGCGTCAGAGATGCTAATGTTCTTATTGGTTTCTAGAATTTTAAGACTACTGAAGATTTCAGAAATATTTAAATTGAAGGTTTTACAAAACTTGTCAAGATCAAGGTAATAGCTTTCATCTTTTCCTGATCCAATGGCAATTTTCAAGTAATTACAAAGAGCAAGATAGGTACGTTTTATGATCTCGATGGAGGGGAATTGACTGATCAGTCGATTGTCCATTTCCGTAAGATCGGCATCTCTCCAGAAAGCAATCGCGGATGATTTTTGAAGGTCTCTGCCAGCTCTCCCTGCCTCTTGAAAATAGGCTTCAATACTGAATGGGACCTCGTAATGCAATACATACCGAACATCTGGTTTATCGATTCCCATTCCAAAGGCATTCGTAGCGACCATGACTTTTATCCGATCCTGAAGCCAGTCATTTAACATCTGAGTTCGTTGATCTGAATTTAAACCTCCATGATAGATTCCTGCAGATATCTTATTGTTATATAAGAATTTAGCGATTTCCTTTACAGACCTCCTTGTTTGACAATAGACAATTCCACATTGGTGTGAATTGTTCTTGCAATGATCGAGGATTGCCTGAAGTTTGTTGTCAGTTTTGATCACATTATAGCTAAGGTTGTTTCTTTCAAAACTTGCTTCATGGATCTTCGGTTTTTGGAGTTGCAGTTGTACAATAATGTCTTCTTTTACCTTTTCGGTAGCTGTTGCGGTTACCGCACAAACGGGAACTTTAGGTTGTAAGGTTCTCAATGAAGCGATTGTTCTAAAGCTAGGTCTAAAGTCATGTCCCCATTCAGAAATACAATGAGCTTCGTCCACAACGATCAATGCCACTTTCATTAGCTTGAATCGTTCTTGAAATAAACGAGAATTGATACGTTCTGGGGAAGTATACAAGAACTTATAACCTCCAAATCGTGCATTGTCGAGAGCAATATCGATTTCTTTTTCAGACATCCCTCCTGTAATGGCAATCGCTTTGATTCCCCTTTTCTGCAATGAACTTACCTGATCTTGCATCAGTGCGATCAGCGGGGAAATGACCACGACTACTCCTTCAAGAGCGATTCCCGGTACTTGGAAGCAAATTGACTTTCCGCCGCCGGTAGGGAGAAGTGCAAGCACATCATGACCATAAATGACATCGTCGACAATGGTTTCCTGCATCGGTCTGAAAGAATCAAACCCCCAGTATTTTTTTAGGATCTCTCTGCTCTTTTCCATGATAAAATGGTGTGTCAAAAATAAAGAAATAAATTTCTGAGTTACCTTGTCAAAATTGGTAGTGTTTAGGAATCTGAGTATATTCGCGTAACAATTTGCGTTATGATACAAGATACGATCAACATTAAGATCACTCCAACTCAAAATTCACGTGTTAACGAAGTTGATTGGGATAACCTACCATTTGGAAAGGTTTTTTCAGATCATATGTTGGTGATGGAATACAGCAACGGTGAATGGGGGCAGCCTGAAATTATGCCTTTTGGTAATTTGTCAATGCATCCTGCAACCTCTGCGATTCACTATGGTCAGTCCATTTTTGAAGGAATGAAGGCAAATAGAACTGTGGATAATGAAGTGACGATCTTCAGGCCAGAGATGAATGCCATTCGTTTTCTGGAATCATGCGAAAGAATGTGTATGCCTACGATCCCTGTTGATACCTTTGTGGAATTAGTGAGAAAAACTGTTGAAGTTGATAAAAACTGGATACCATCAAAGGAAGGGTTTTCATTGTATATCAGGCCTTTTATGTTCGCTACAGATGAATTTGTAGGGATTAAGCCATCAGATACCTATAAGTTTATCATATTTACTTGTCCTGTTGGTGCTTATTATTCAGAGCCAGTTAACGTTAAGATCGAAGAATTCTATACCAGAGCATCTGTAGGTGGTGTAGGTAGAGCCAAAACGGCAGGAAACTATGGCGCATCTCTTTATCCGGCAAGATTAGGGCAGGCGAATGGATTCCATCAGTTGATCTGGACAGACGGAAAAGAGCACAAGTTCATAGAAGAATCTGGGACGATGAATATCGTGTTCATGATCGATGGTAAAATGATCACGCCATCAGAGGAGGCAGATACTATTTTAAGAGGGGTAACAAAACGATCAGTTGTAGAAATAGCTGCTAGTTGGGGAATTCCGGTTGAAGAAAGAAAGGTTACGGTTGAAGAGGTGGTTGAAGCTGCTCGTTCAGGTAAGCTTCAGGATGCATTTGGTGCAGGAACAGCCGCAACGATCGCACATATTGCAAAAATCGGTTACAGAGACGAAATCTTTACACTTCCTTCCATTGAAGAACGAGAAGTATCCAATAAGATCAAGAAATACCTTGACGATTTAAAAGCAGGAAAAATTGAAGACACATTTAACTGGTGTTTAAAAGTATAAATAGAAGCCTCGAAAGAGGCTTTTTTTATGGAATCAAAAAAAAACTTACATCTTTAGGAAAGATGAAGATGCTTAAGACATATTGTTTGTTCTTTTCTATGCTTTTGGTGGGATCGGTTTTTGGGCAGCAAGATTCAGTTGTTGTTAAGGTCCAGCTCTTGGATAAAATTTCAGGAGAGGCGGTGCCGAATGTGAATCTGACTTTAAAACAGGGTGTAGAAGGTTATTTTCTTCGTTCGAATCCCGTTGGTGTCGCAAAGTTGAAAATTCCCGCAGAAGGATCTTTATTCATAAGTTGTAATCATCCATTATATGATTCGAAACAATTAGAAAAGAAAGTGTCTCGAGTCGATACAATGACCATTTCCATTGATTTGATGCCCATAAGGTCTCAACAGATCAAAGAGGTGGTGGTTAAAGCACCTGGTGTTCCGGATACAGTTTTCATGTCTAATAGGTTGAGTGTTGCAGATTTTGAAATCCAAAAAGATGGAAGATTGATCTTGTTGGTTTATCCTAAACGACTGAACAAGAGCAGTGAGTTGCTGCTGTATAATGGTTTGGAGGTGGAAAATAGCTTTGCAGTGCCGGGAATCGCAGAGGAGCTAGTCAGAGACTATAGAGGGAATGCGCATGTTGTCTGCAAAGAGAATGTATTTGGCATCTATGTCGGACAGAAAAAAATTGGTATTTCTTCGTTGGAAAAAAACTACTATTTGAAATACCTGGCTCCAATTCTCGATACGAATCATAGTAAAATGTATTTTTCGAATTACAGCTCCGATTATCCTGCGTTTACCTATTTTACTTATGATCTTCTTGATTCAACTTATTCAAAGATTATCAATATCCAGGATGATCTAATGATGGAATTGTATCGTTCGGAATACAAATGGGTTGATGTTAGAACAAAGCTTTGGGCTAAAAACAAAGAATACGAAACAGGTATTGATGCAGAAGTGTGGGTCGGGGCAAATTATTTCACCCAATCGATCTACTACGAAGAATTATACGCTCCGTTTTTTCATAGAAATGATACGCTGTTTGTTTTTGATCATTATAAAGACCTGCTGTTTTCTTTTGATAAGTATGGGAATTCACTGGATAGTGTAGCGATCTATTATCATTATAATCCACGCAGTACTGGTTGGAAGAAACAGCTTATTCAGGATAAGATAACAGGGGAGATCTATGCCGTTTTTGACAAGGCAGGCTATACCCAACTGGGCAGGATCAATGTTCAGAATGGCGAAATCGAGGAGAAGGTTCAGTTGGAATTTAGATATGTAGATAAAGTAGCTGTGTCCAATAATTTTGCATACTACGTCTACCGTCCATTCGAATCAATACAGAAGAAGTATCTCTACAAAGAACGTTTGCCGAATGAATTTAAACCCTCCAATGTTCCTTATGGAAATGAGATTTCGATCGACACGGGTAAATGATCAGAAAAGCCACCAAGGTATTTCGTGCCGGCATACGTTCTGAAAGGAACCGTGGCACCCTTGTATTCTTCCAGCAAGAAATCATATGAATGGATCTTTCCGGAATTTTGAATCACCTTGATCTTTCCATTTTCCAAAAGTCCATTAGACACCATTATGTGATCCAGAATATTCCATTCCTTGTTGTAGTTATGTGTTCCTCCAAACTCTCCAGAACCAGCTGTGATCATCGGATTTAATTTTTCAGAGATCATGCCAGGAGCTACGTCTGTTGGGTAATCATTAAGGTCTCCCATGAAGATGATATTCGAATTTTGATTGACACTTAAAACACTATCGATAAAAACTCGAGCTGTTTTCGCTGCTTCGATCCTGTTGGGCTCGCTTTCTTTTTCACCACCACGTCTGCTTGGCCAATGGTTGACCATCGCAAAAAGTGTATCTTTTCCATTGTTGAACTTGGCCCAGAGAATGTCTCTTGAGCTTGGTGCCTCCATGTTTGGTAAAGTAAATCGAAGACGTCCACTTTGGATCTTTTTTAAATTCATAGAGTCATAGATCAAGGCAACGTCAATTCCTCTTGCATCTGGACTTTCAAAATGAACCACACCATACTTTTTCAATTTGTCGGAATGGTGAAGTATGTCTCTAACCACATTTTCGTTTTCAATCTCGCAAAGACCAATGATGAGTGGGCTTGACCATTCATTGAACACCTTATTGATGTGATTTATTTTTTCCTCGTAACGAATGGAAGTCCAATTATTTTTTCCATTGGGTAGAAATTCAGCATCATCATTTGGTCCATCAATGGTGTCAAACAAATTCTCCACGTTGTAAAAGCCGATCTGACGAATCTGCTCTTCCGTTTTGCAACTGTATAGGGTGGTTGCCATGACGATCAGTCCAAAAATGGTGATTTGTTTTTTCATGATATTTTCGTGTGATTCATTAAGTAGTTTCTAGCCATTGGTCCTTCATTCATTAACAGATCAATAATTGAAATTCCTGTAAATGATTGATCATGTTCAAAGACTTGAATGTAAGATTTTGTCGGTTCGTCAAATTTATCATTTCGATGATCAATTGCATCTCCTTCCCAATAAGTTTCAGAATGGGCTAACGAAATTGGTAATTCAAGCTGATCGATGCTGAAGTCGGTTGAAGCTTCTTGTATGTCCCTCAAGTATTTATATCGCTTATCAAGGATCTCTTTAATTTCCCTGTCGTAGGCTTCGAAATAGGGTGAAGAGGCGTAAGCACTTTCTATTGCTTTCCAATGGTTTTTTATCCAGTTTTCTTTGTACTCAATAAGGACGTCCTTCATCTGTGTTTTAGATCCGTTTGGTCGAATTACGGGAATACTCAAGTTGAGTGGTCCATTGGCTCCGAGAATTGTGCATCTCGTCCGGATCGTTTGCTTGACAAAGTGTTCGCCAAGATCAATAATGATTTCTTCAGCATTGATCAGTCCAATGAAATATGCAATATTTCCAAAATAGGCTCCTGGAAATATGTGCTTCATCAATAGATCAGTTTAAAGATCCTTTCCCAACGGATACCGAATTCAGGACTCTTACTAAACCATACCAAAGACGCACGACCAACGATATGATCTTCAGGTACAAATCCCCAAACTCTTGAGTCTGCTGAGTTGTAGCGGTTGTCTCCCATCATCCAGTAATAATTCATACCGAAAGTATATGTACTTGTCTTCTTTCCGTCGATATAAATTCCATCTTTTCGCTCCTCCAGCTTATGACCCTCATAAGCAGTGATAATCCTGCGGTACCATGCAATATTGTCTTTGTTGATGGTGATTTTTTGGCCCTTTTTAGGGATCTGGAATTTCATGTAATCAGTTGTCGTGTTGTTTACATAAAGGTCCTTAGGGAACATATTCAGGTTATTTACAAGATCAAATGCTGTAGGTTCGTAACCATTGATATCCACGTATTGTGGCTCAAGATCGATCTCAAATTTAGCTTGAGGAAATTTAGATTTTAATTCATCAAGTTGATTCTTTGTTAGATTCATTTTGAATGATTCCCCTCCATTTTCAGTATAATAGTCACCACGGCCTTTTTCCAGGCCATATCTTTCAACCATTGTGTTTTCACTTGGAAGGATGATATTCGTGACGATGTATCTTAAGTTTTGATTTTCAGGGACGAATGCCTTCTTACCATTTACATAGAGTACAGATTTTTTGATCTCCATCCAGTCGCCGGGTATTCCAACACAGCGCTTAATGTAATTTTCTCGTTTATCCACAGGACGATAAATTAGTCCATAGTGTTCGATAAGCCTTCCTTCCTGGTTATCCATGGCCACTTTTTCCTCCGTAAGCATTTTGCGTGCTTTGGATTTCCATTTTTCCAGTTCATCAATGAAGAGTTGTGATCTGTTTTTTAAGATCTGCAAAGAGGCCAGGTTCTTTGCATATTCTCCCAGCATATCGTTGTTGTAGTTCAGACTTGGATTTGCCCTTCTGATACTATCCGCAATTTGGAAGCCAAGTGCATTCACCTGTCCGTCAAATTGTTTCATAAACAATCGTTTCGCTTCGTTGATCACGATTCCATGATAGTCATGTCCCATTAGTCCATTTGGAATTCTTGGATCATAAACAGCTGTGTCACCAGACGGATAATTGAAAACTACCACATCATATCGATTGATCGATCCAAATCCAGGCAGACGAGTATATTCTCCTTTTTCCAGGGTGGTATATGATTTAACATTAACCCATGGAACTGTGTTGTGTACAAGTGGGTAGGAGAGTGGAGTTAATGGAACTTTAGGTCCGTATGCCAGTTTGTTCACGAATAAAAAGTCTCCAACAAGTAAAGTTTTTTCCATGGATCCGGTAGGGATCTGAAAAGGCTCAAAAACATATGTTCTGATAATACTTGCTGCTACTAATGCAAACAATAACGAGTCTCCCCATTCTTTGACTTTTGATTTTTTTCCAGGTTTTTCTCTTGTGACTGCGCCTATACCAAGGGCAATTGCATGACCTATAACTGGCAAGCAAAGGAATAACACAAGGTGGTCTCCCCATTTTCTGATTTCAGTATCCTTACTGTTTGCCCAGTTTGTTTCAGGTAGAAAGTCATTTCCAGAATTAGCGATCTTCATAAAGATCAGGTAAGGAAAAAAGATTCCTTGCACGGTGTCCATGAACGAATAATAGCCGAATCTTCTGATGTAGGTCACATTTAAAGACGCAAGCATAACAAGATGAATCCCTGGGATCAAAAGCAATAAGGACCAGAATGGTTTGTGACAGAAAACTCTGAATGCAATAAAATAGTTATATCCTGGTACCAGTGCCTCCCATGAAGGTCGTCCGGCAAGTGGAAAACTTTTCCACCACATAGCAAGGTATGGGTGTACGAGTATCAGTAGGTAGAAATAAATAAAGCTCATTAATTATAGATTTAATACATCGTTCATTGTAAAGACCCCTTTTTTACCGAAAATGAATTCAGCAGCGATTACTGCACCCAAAGCAAATCCTTTGCGATTGTGTGCTTCATGAGTTATGGTAATGGAATCAATGTCAGATGAATAAGTGATGGTATGTGTCCCAGGAACATCTGGTTTCCTGTAGGAAGTAATTCCTAATTGTCCGTCATTGGTATGTGGTGCTTTCTCTTCTCCCAATACCCACGACATGTATGATTCGTTGTTTTCAAGTATTTGGTCTGCAAGGGTAATTGCAGTACCACTTGGTGCGTCTAGCTTTTGTAAATGATGAATTTCTTCGATACACGCCTTGTATTCACTGTGTCCGGACATAAGTGATGCTAGCTTTTTGTTGATCTCGAAGAAAATGTTTACTCCTATACTAAAATTACTTGCATACAGTATTGAACCATTTTCTTTCTGAGTTCTCTCAATTACACCAGGCAGTTGTTCGTGCCAGGCTGTTGTTCCAACCACAACTGGCAGTGAATTAGAGATGCATGTATTGATATGATCTACAGCTAATTCGGGACGACTGAATTCAATGGCCACATCCGACTGACTTAGGTCATGATCTTTAAGGGGGTTGGATGAAGTGGCTTTAAGCGAAATCTCATGACCTCTGCTCAATGCAATCTCTTCGATCGCTTTTCCCATTTTTCCGTATCCGATAAGTGCAATTCTCATTTGAACAAATATATTGGTTAACTACCGAGTGTGATAGATTTTAACGAAAATTAAATGTTAACATTAGTCCTGGATGATAGCCCGTGAACACAATCGGTTTGATCGAAGCACTTAGATCTGTAGATATATCAAAACGGACAAAATGAGCCTCAACTCCGGCGTCGGCAATTTGAAACAAATAGACTGCTCCCAGTGCAAGTATAGAAAGGTCTCTTCTGTCTAGATACTGATTGTAAAGAGTTAAAACTCCATCATCATCGTATGCCTGCCATTTTGGATCAGTAGGATTGCCGTCCTGTCTGTTCTGATATTCCGCTTTCAGCGCTTTTTGTGTTTGTTGATTGGTGACAAGGAAATATCCTGAGGCTCCAAGTCCAGCATATATGAGCGGGACTTTAATATGCGCTCTTTTTTTTCCTTTCGGCATAGCAATATGATTGTATACCTGGCCGGCACCGGGCACCACTGCAGAAAGAATCATTGCTTTGCGGACAGAATGCACCTTTACGGTATCCGTATTTTCTTGAGAGAATAAGGAGGAAATTGAAAATAGGCTGATCAGAAGAGCAATCGACTTCATTACTTGCTTAGCAACTCAATGATGCGGTTCAGATCCACTTCCGAGTTAAAATTCACAAGGATCTTACCTGATCCTGCTGGTGATTTCTTGATTTCAATTCTCGTGGATAGTTTATCGCTCAAGTGCTCTTTGAAAACAAATTGTTTGTCCGTGATCTCGGCTCCTTTTCTGTTTCTTGTTTGAACAGCTCCTGGATCTCTTGGTTCAACATAACCTTCTCTAACAAGTGCTTCTGTATCACGAACAGAGAGACCTTCTTCAGCAACTCTTGTGTAAATCGCCATTTGAAGTGCTTCATCCCCAACAGAAACAAGTGCTCTGGCGTGACCCATGGAAATATGATTATCCCTAACCGCAGCTTGAATGTCTGCCGGCAGTTTTAAAAGTCTAAGGTGATTGGTAATACTTGATCTTGACTTTGCTATTTTTTGACTCAATTGATCTTGAGTCAGAGAGCATTCTTCAATAAGTCTTTGGTAGGACAAGGCAACTTCGATCGCATTAAGATCTTCTCGCTGAATATTTTCAACGAGTGCCATCTCCAGCATAGTTTGATCATTCGCGACTCTTATGTAAGCAGGAACTTCGGTAAGTCCAGCCATTTGAGAAGCACGGAATCTTCTTTCTCCAGAGATCAACTGGTATTTATCCCTTCCAAGCTTTCTTACAGTAAGTGGCTGGATGATACCATGAATAGCGATAGACTGGCTCAATTCGATCAGCGCTTCCTTTTCAAAATTTGTTCTTGGGTTGAAAGGGTTAGCCTCAATACTCTCGATCGGAAGCATAGAAACAGAACCTACTAAACCGGCATTTGACGACTTAGAGGTGATGTCTGTGTCTGAGTTTTCTAATAGAGCACTAAGTCCTTTTCCAAGCGGAGGACGCTTTTTTGAATTAGAGTTCATCGTTGATCTGAATAAATTTATCGTCGTTTCCGATCTTGGTTAGATTGTTTTTTTGAAGTATTTCTCTGGCAAAGTTCAGATAATTGATCGATCCTTTACTTGCTGCATCATGCATAACGATCGTTTCACCATATGAAGGCGCTTCGCCAAGCTTGGTGTTACGGTGAATAACAGTGTCAAAAACCAATTCCTGGAAATGTGTTTTCACTTCTTCTACAACCTGATTGGCCAATCGAAGACGAGTATCATACATTGTTAATAAAATTCCTTCGATCTCCAACTCTGGGTTTAATCTACCTTGAACGATCTTGATTGTGTTCAAAAGTTTTCCAAGTCCTTCAAGAGCAAAATATTCACATTGAACCGGGATCATTACTGAATCTGCTGCAGTCAGAGCATTGACAGTGATCAATCCAAGGGAAGGGGAGCAGTCGATCAGAATAAAATCATATTGATCTTTGATCTTATCCAATGCCATTTTTAACATGTGCTCTCTTTTTGGAAGATTGATCATTTCCAATTCTGCTCCAACAAGATCAATGTGAGAAGGTAATATGTCTAGGTTTGGATTTTCTGTATTAATGATCAGTTCCGAAGGATTGATCTCATTGATCAGACAGTCGTAAATGTTACGAGAGTTCTTCGGATCAAGTCCTACTCCTGACGTGGCGTTCGCTTGAGGGTCGGCATCGACAATCAATGTTTTGTACTCCAAAACACCAAGACAACCACCCAGGTTAATTGCTGTGGTAGTCTTTCCAACTCCTCCTTTTTGATTTGCTATTGCAATAGTTTTTCCCATTCGCCCTTAATTGAACGGTAAAGATACGAAATGACAAAGGGAACAAATCAGAAATTTATCCCATTTTATCAACGAACAAAATGTTAAAATGATGTTTGTTCAGATCTATAGATCTTCAAACGATACAGCGCTGTATGCGCTAGTGTCAGAAGTCTCAGAATTGAAATTTCCTTCAGTCCTCAATTCATCGATCTTTGATAACACGTCTTCAAGTCCTTCTCTGAATTTTTCAAAGTCTTCTTTATACAAGAAAATCTTATGCTTTTGGTAGTTGTCTCTACCGTCTTCATTAAACGTTTTCTTGCTTTCAGTTAACGTGATGTATAGATCATTTCCTTTGGTAGACTTCACATCAAAGAAGTAAGTCCTTTTTCCCGCTCTAACAACTTTGGAATAAACTTCTCCACTTTTGTCATTTTCCATTTCCTCTTCTGCTTTTAGGTTCAAACAAATTTGGATTATTTTTCCGAATAATCCAATTTCCATCGCAAATTATTGAATTTCCTCTGCAAGTTGTTTGCGGTAGATCTCTGCGTAGGACCCATTTAAGGCGATCAGATCAGCATGTGTTCCTTCTTCAGTTTTAAATCCATCTTCTAGAAGAATCAGATGGTCTGCATTGCGTAAAGAGGAAATCCTGTGGGAGACAATGATCGTCGTTTTTTCTTTGATGTCCTTCTTTAAATTGGATAAGATAATTTCTTCAGTTTCCGTATCTACAGCTGAAAGGCAGTCATCAAGCAATAAAAGTTTTGGGTCTCTTAGTAGAGCTCTGGCAATACTTAAACGCTGTTTTTGTCCTCCTGATAGGTTGACTCCTCGCTCTCCAAGAAGTGTTTCGAATCGGTCAGGTAATTGATCAATATTGTGGAGAACGTGAGCCTTTTTGGTAACTTCTTCAAGTTGGCTATCTGAAACATCATCTTCGTTTGAACCGAATTTCAAGTTGTTGGAGATCGTGTCTGAGAACAAGAATACCTCCTGAGGTACAATGCCTGTTTGTTTCCTGAGATCTGAAAGGTTGAGGTCTTTTAAGTCGACACCATCGATCAGAATCATTCCACTATCAGGTTCGACATTACGCATCAACAAATTAAGAATCGTGGATTTGCCACATCCTGTCCTCCCGATAATTGCTAAAGTTTCGCCTGGCCTTACTTTGAAGCTAAGATCTTTCACAGCTGTTGTTCCAGAATTCGGATAGGTGTACGTTACATTTTGAAATTCTATCTCTCCCTTGAGGTAGAATGGATCATTGTTTTGATTTTTGATCTCAGCATCGATCTTCAGGAATTGATTGATCCTTTCCTGACTCGCCGCAGCTCGCTGAATAATAGATGTAACCCAACCAACACTGGCAAATGGCCAAGTCAAGCTATTTACATAAAAGATAAATGCTAAAATATCACCGAGGCTGATCTCTCCCGAATAAGTCAATTTCCCTCCAAGATAAATAGCAAGTAAAGTAGACAGGCCAATCAAGAAAATGATAGTTGGCATGAAAAGGGCATTGACCATCACAAGTCTCATGGTCTTCATCTTGTAATTTTCCGCGGATACATTGAATTTGTCGTGGATCTCATTTTCTCTGCTGTAGGCCTTTACAACTCTGATCCCTGAAAACGTTTCCTGAGCGAGTGTAGACATCATGGACTG
>SBFR01000038.1 GCA_006227105.1 Bacteroidota bacterium | reverse complement strand
CTACAGGATGAGAATAATGTACCTGTTGGATATTGGTTCGTAGTTGAGTTCAAGCAGGGAAGCAACTTAGTCTCTTGGTACTTCGAATACGACCTGTACCTCAGAGAAATGAAAGCCGTTAGAACAGATCAATAAGCAAGGACTACTGCCGATTGACGAATTCCTTTCTGTTTTTGGATCCAAGGGGCATAAACCACATTACTTGTAGAGACAGGATCGGTAGTTTTTACAAATCCAAGAGAAACGTCTCCCTTTAAAAGAAAACCGTTTTTATCGTTGGTCAGGTCAAAAAACGTATTGTTGAACGAAAAAGAAAATCGTCCTTTAGGAACCGGGATCGGATAAAATTTTCCGGGATAGATCTTGCGATAATTGTCATACATTTTCAAATGTTTCGCGAGTTCGTCATCCGTATTGTATAAACCGATATTTATACCTCCTTTCTTCAATAGAATGAATGGCCTTGACGAATTAAAAACCGTTATCTGATCACTATTTAAGTTTTCCCATCTTGAAAACTGTATTACAGCGAATCCAAAAACGATCAGAATGATACTTGCCATCCTATACATTTTAGAAGAAGCTACAGATGCAAATACTACAAGAATGATCAGGTAGATCGCTACCCAGATTTGAAAGTGAAAACCATATGCCACCGCTCCGGGCAATTCCTGGATGAACTGAAGAAAGTAAATGGTCACAGATACGATAAGAAGTAAACTGGTGGATACTATTGTGGCAATAACCGGAACCCTTGCTAAAACGAGAAATGCAATCCCCACTCCTAGCAATACTCCAGAGAGCAACATCATTCCCAAATTAGAAAGCACGAAGTAATTTGGAAATTGATGGAAGTAATGTAAACTGAGTGGTGTTGTAAAGACCTGCGCTGCGAGTCCCACTGCGATACCTTTCCATAGATAGTCCATCCATTTATACCGAAATTCAAAAAGCGCTTCGATCTTAGGATAGAGAAGGAAGATACCGATCATAGCAAGATAAGACAATTGAAAACCCGGATCGAAGAGGAAATTTGGTTCGATCAAAAGCAAAAGGAAAGCAGAAAAGAAAAGAGTGTTCAATGGAACATTTTGTCGACCAGAAAGCTGAGCCAGGATCAAAATTGAAAACATAAATACCGACCGAAGTACAGAAGGTGAAAATCCAGTGATCAACGCATACCCCCACAACAAGCAGGTCACTAATATTATGGCCGTATTCCTTTTGATCCATTTTGAGAACCAGGACATGATGGTCATCAATATGATCATAACAATTCCTACATGAAGCCCCGATACTGCCAGAACATGCATTGCCCCAGTATCCGAAAAAAGGGACCTGACTTCTGAATCCAAGGATGATTTATCACCCAAGATCATTGCCTTTATTATTCCAAGTTCTTCACCCTCAAATTTATCTTCCAGTGTTTTAGACAGATAATCATGAACTTGATCTACCCGATCCCCTAAAAGGCTTGACTGTATTTTATCCAGAAAAATATAAGACTCCTGATCAGTAAATGCCTGAAAAGATATTCGCTTATTTCTCCAGTAGGATTCGACATCAAACTCACCAGGGTTCCCAAGATTTGAAATCTTCTCGAATTCACACATAACTGCAACGACATCTCCTTTCTGAGGTAGAATATCACCGTCGAAACGAGACATCAGAAGAATCCCTTCCTTAGGGGCTATTGCCACTGAATCACCGATCCAAGAGCCGATCCGGCTGCATTTTATTCGGGTCCAACCCGACTCACTCTTTCGCACCTCCTGAACATGCACGATCTGAACATGGTTACTCAATTCCTGTTCGGATGTATGAATCGTTTCATTATCAAGTGAAAACACCAGATAGCCAAGGAATAAAAAACTTCCTCCAAAAATGAGGCTAACTGCGAACTCTCTTGTTCGTTCAATGTAAAGTCCAACCAATGAAATAAAAATCCAGCAAAAGCTCGACAAAACAAGTACATCCATTGAGACTCCAATGCGTGCAACTATTATTCCTGTCAATAATAACAGAGTAATAAAAACAAAAGGCATCCGGAAGAATACGGACATAATGAAAGTGTAGGTTAGCAGTGCAATTTCTTGAATCTCGAATTAAGAAACAAATTTTTCTAATCGCACCAGACAAGATCAAATAAAACCGTGCTAATCACTATATTTGCGGGCTAAATTGAATTAAAATGATCAACGTAACTCTTCCGGATGGGTCAGTCAGACAGTATGAAAAAGGTACTACTGCACTTGACGTAGCGAAAAGTATTTCCGAAGGACTTGCTCGCAATGTCCTTGCTGCACGTGTGAATGGCGATGTTATTGATGCCACTCGTGAATTGCCAGAAAATACAACGCTTCAGCTTCTGACCTGGAACGACGAGGACGGAAAATCTACAATGTGGCACTCATCAGCCCACCTAATGGCAGAGGCTCTTGAATTCTTTTATCCGGGTATCAAACTTGCTATCGGTCCGCCAGTCGCAAATGGATTTTACTATGATGTAGATTTCATGGAGCATTCGATTTCTGAAAAAGATCTTGAAAAGATCGAGCAGAAAATGAAGGAGCTGGCAAAAGAGAAGAATCCTTACGTCAGAAAGGAGGTTTCTAAGGCAGATGCAATTTCATATTTCTCTGAGCGTCAGGATCCGTATAAATTGGAATTGATCGATGGCCTTGAAGACGGAAACATTACGTTCTATACGCAAGGAAATTTTACTGACCTCTGTCGTGGGCCACATATACCGGATACAGGATTTATTAAAGCAGTTAAGTTAACTGCAATTGCTGGAGCGTATTGGAGAGGAGACGAAAAGAATAAGCAATTGACTCGTATTTACGGAGTTACTTTCCCTAAGCAATCTGAACTTGAAGATCATCTTCAAAAGCTTGAAGAGGCGAAGCGACGTGATCACCGTAAACTGGGCAAAGAACTGGAATTGTTCACTTTTTCTCAAAAGGTAGGACAAGGATTACCACTTTGGTTGCCAAAAGGAGCCGCACTTCGAGAGCGATTGGAGAACTTCCTTAAAAAGGCACAGCGTAAAGCCGGTTATGATCAGGTGATCACCCCACATATCGGAAACAAGGAACTATATGTGACTTCTGGACACTATGCTAAATACGGAGCAGACTCTTTCCAACCGATCCGTACTCCGGATCCGAATGAAGAGTTCTACTTGAAGCCAATGAACTGTCCTCACCATTGTGAGATCTTTAAATCAAAACCAAGATCTTACAAGGACCTTCCTGC
>SBFR01000081.1 GCA_006227105.1 Bacteroidota bacterium | reverse complement strand
CCAAAATATTTCGGGTCTGTCATTATGTGCAAGTGATTTCCTGTTTCCATTTCGACGAATGTCATCCCTTTCTTGGATCTTGAGATCAAATTATGTTGCTTAAAAGGTAATTCTCTGATGAGCTCGTCATAATTCACCTGCTCCCCAACAATGGTCTTAACACTGAAATAATTGGGAATATCCGTAGGTGTAAAGACATAAGCTACTCTTCCAATTTCCTGATCATCGAATAAATAGGCGATCTCGACTGATTTGATGGTTCCCTGACGGTCAAAATGGTAAACTCTTGTTTCTCTCGGTATGTCTTCAATGTCATCTGAATCTTCCAAGTCATTAATGGAAATATGATAAACCCTTCTTCTGATCTCCTTGATCCCATTCATTTTTAAGACTGAATCATTGAACCAAACTGGAAAGGACAACCAATTTTCAGATTCGCTAAACATAGAGCTCATATTGAAGACGCTCAATCCGGCTTTATTTTCTTTCAAATCATCTTTGCCTTCCTGCTCATTTTTACATGAGAACAGGAGGAAGAAAAAAAGCCAGAACCATAGACCCCTCAACATTGCCGTTAAATTAAGAAACATAATGATACGTCTATGGATATGAGTCATGAAAAGAACAGATATATGTCGTAATTTTGTGACATGTCAGAACGCCCGATCACCGATTGGCTTCCTCTTACCATGAAAGAAGTGGAAAAGAGGGGGTGGAACAGTATTGATGTAATACTGGTTTCAGGAGATGCCTATGTAGATCACCCTTCGTTCGGAACTGCTGTTATCGGGAGGATCATCGAAGATGAAGGATTTACAGTTGCTATCATTGCTCAACCTAACTGGCAAGATGACTTAAGAGATTTTAAAAAATTCGGTCGTCCTAATTATTTCTTTGGTGTAACCGCAGGTTGTATGGATTCCATGGTGAACCACTACACCGCCAATAAACGTTTGCGCTCAACGGACGCCTATACTCCCGGGGGTGCAGCAGGTTTCCGTCCGGATTATGCCACAACTGTCTATTCAAAGATCTTGAAGGGCCTATTCCCGGATGTTCCTGTTCTAATTGGTGGAATTGAAGCCTCGTTAAGAAGAGTAACTCATTACGACTACTGGAAAGACGAATTAATGCCTTCGATCCTTGTTGATTCTCAGGCCGATCTTTTGGTGTACGGTATGGGAGACCAGCCGCTAAGAGACATGCTTAAATTGCTAAAGAAGGGAGTGCCTTTCAGTAATTTGAAAACCTTGAATCAAGTCGCTTTCCTTCAACCGGTGGATGAAGAATTACCAAAAAACAAACGATGGGAAACCGTTGAGCTAGCAAGCCACGAAGAGTGTCTAACGGATAAACTCAAATACGCGGCTAATTTCAAGATCGTTGAAGTAGAATCCAATAAATGGCAGGCCGATCGGATCACACAGAAGGTTGGAGATCAAACACTAGTGATCAACCCCCCGTACAAAACAATGACAGAAAAGGAGATCGATCGTTCATTTGATCTTCCATATACTCGCTTACCTCATCCAAAGTATAAGAAAAGAGGAGCCATCCCTGCCTTCGATATGATCAAATTCTCTGTTAACATCCATCGCGGTTGTTTCGGAGGATGCAGCTTCTGTACAATTTCGGCTCACCAAGGGAAGTTTATTGCCTCAAGAAGTGAAGAATCAATTCTCAAAGAAGTAGAAGAGGTAGTTCATCATCCTGATTTCAAAGGCTACATATCTGACATCGGTGGTCCGTCTGCCAATATGTACAAAATGAAAGGTAAGGATGAAGAGATCTGTGCAAGGTGTTCTTCACCGAGCTGTATACATCCTGTGATCTGCTCCAATCTGGATACTTCCCACAAACCTATGACCGAGCTGTATCGAAAGATCGATTCGAATCCATTGGTGAAAAAAGCATTCATTGGATCCGGTATACGCTATGATCTATTGGTTGACGATTTCAATAAAAACAATGAAGATGGCAATCATGACGAGTATATTGAACAGGTGATCACCCGTCATGTCAGTGGTAGACTCAAAGTTGCACCTGAACATACTTCGGATACTACATTGAGGGTAATGAGAAAGCCCTCCTTTAAATACTTCCACAAGTTCAAGGAGAAATATGATAAGATCTCCAAGAAACATGGCTTAAAACAGCAATTGATCCCCTATTTCATCTCGTCGCACCCGGGATGTGAAGAAGAGGACATGGCAAATCTTGCTGCTGAAACAAAAGACATGGGCTTTCAACTTGAACAGGTGCAGGATTTTACTCCAACACCAATGACCGTTGCTGAGGTGATCTACTACACCGGTGTACACCCATACACTCTAAAACCGATCAAAACAGTAAAAACAAGACAGGAAAAGCTGGATCAAAATCGATTCTTCTTCTGGTATAAGCGAGAAAATCAGGATTGGATCCGAAAAAAATTAACCAAAGCCAAGCGTCCTGACTTAATCGATAAACTACTGGGGGATCAAGGTAAAAAACAAGAGAAAAAAGTGCCTAAATGGCTGGAAGAGAGAAGGAAGAAAGGATAAATTACTTGCCTTGTGTTCATCTGTATCGTACCTTTGAACCTCTATTTTCTCAATATGAAACCTATACTATTTGCCGTTTTGCTTTTTTCGGGGTCGTTAATGGCTCAGATCACAAATTTTGGTGATTACACTTCAACGTATACTTTGGTGCCAGATGGCTTGCTGGAGGCAGTAGCCTACACCAATACCAGAATGCAGGTCCTTGATCCTAATGAACCAGGTTCTTGTACAGGTATGCCAAAGGCATATGGTATTCTTGGACTATTCGATGATAACACCCCTTATTTCAGACAAAACGGGAAGTTGATTGCGGAGCTTTCGGGAATTTCTATTCAGGAGCAGAAGAATAATCCATATGTGGAGGTACAGGCATATGCTATGGCATTTCAACAGTTAATGGACCTGGCAGGCGCGACCAGTGATGAAGATGAGCTAAAAGTATATCAGGTCTTAAAACAACTGAGTGAAATTCCGGATGAAGGAGCTGTAAATCAATTTGCAAGAGATGCACAGATCTATGAGATCCTGAGGTTCATGAATAGCTCAGAACATTCTGCAACCTACAATTTTAATAAACAACAATTCGATCTTACCCATATTTTCGGGGCAGAGAATTTATCTATTTTATCCGCCAAGAAGACTTTCATCGGAGAAGGTGAAGTTTTGAATGAGAAGGGAAAACCTTACAAACCAAATGCGTCCGTGAAATCTACCCAGTATGCCCCAGCGATCTGGAACCCGGCTGCTACATGTAATTTCAGTTCCAGAAGCGGAACTGCCATTTCAGCAATTACAATCCACACCGTTCAGGGAACTTATGCTGGATGTATCTCATGGTTTCAGAACTGTAGTGCTTCGGTATCCGCTCATTATGTGATCCGAAGCTCAGATGGACAGGTCACCCAAATGGTAGATGAGGCCGACAAAGCATGGCACGTCGGATCCGAGAATCCTTACACCATTGGTTACGAGCATGAAGGATATGTAAATAACGCTTCATGGTATACCCAGGCCATGTATAATTCATCAGCTGACCTGAGCAGAGACATCATTAACAGTGGTTATGGTATTCCCGCTTTACGAACTTATTACGGAGCTGCCTCTTCTGGTACGAACACACTTGGGAATTGTACCAAAATCAAGGGCCATCAACACTACGCAAATCAAACGCATACTGATCCAGGCATTAACTGGAACTGGGAAAAGTATTATCGTTTGATCAACAACAACCCAACCATTCAAACAATCACTACTGCATCTGGTAATTTCTACGATAGTGGCGGTGCAGGTGGAAATTATACTGATGACGAACGCAGGATCTGGGTTTTTGAGCCAACGAACGCAACTTCTGTAACCTTGCAATTTACTTCTTTCAACATTGAGGCGAACTGGGATTATCTTTTCATCTACGATGGAAATTCAATTGATGCCCCATTGATCGGTGTATATACAGGAACATCAGGTCCGGGCACTGTAACCTCATCCGGAGGAGCGATCACTGTTGAGTTCCGTTCCGATTGCGCCACGGTTGCTCCAGGATGGGCCGTAAATTACTCTTCTCAGATCGTCATTACGGATAATACACCGCCAACTACCTCTATCGATCCAATAACAAGTTGGATCACAGAAGATTTTCAGGTAACCATTCAGGATGCAGATGCCTCAGGTGTAACGGGTAAATTTGCGTTGATCAGTGATAAGGATCCTTCGACAGGAATCTGGTCAGCAAATTCAGGGTTGGGATATGTAGAAGAATTGTTTGATGTAAACATGACCAACTGGACAGCTGTTACAGGTCCATTCTCCGTTCAAAATGGGGGTATTGAATGTACTGATGCAGGACAAGGAAATTCGAATGCATACATGAACGTCACTCAGAATAATTCAGCGACTTATCTGTATGAATGGGATCAAACCTTTACTTCTTCGAGCACCAATCAAAGAGGTGGACTACATTTCTTTTGTGATGATCCAACACTGCCAAACAGAGGTAATTCCTATTTCGCTTTTTTGCGTGAAACGGATAACCAGGCACAGATCTATAAGGTCACAGGAGACGTATTTACGGTAATGGTTACTGAGTCGATCAACATTGATCCTTTAGTCTCATATGCATGTAAATTGACCTATGAACCAACATCAGGATGGATCAAGTTCTATGTAAACGGAGCCTTAGCCGCACAATGGCAGGATCAAGAGCCAATTCAGTCTGGAAATTCGATCTCATTGAGAACAGCGGGTTGTACGATCAACTATGATAACATTCGTATTTATCAGTCAAGAGGAAACACGTTAAATGTATTCGTTGGACCATCCGGACATATGCGCTATCAAAGTGAAGGAGCAGTTGAAACAGGTAGGATCAGAAGTTTGGCCCTTGACTTATATGACAACTGGAGTGCTGCGGATTCAAAAGAATTCCTGATCGACTGGACTGAACCAGTACTTCAGTATTTGAACGACGGACCTTCTAACGATATCGACACGACTTATTCATTTACTCTAGAAGGAAACTGGCTCGCTGAGGATATTCATTCCGGAATTGGGAACTATCAGGTAGCGATCGGAGTATTACCGTCTCTGACCAATGTGATGGGCTGGACGAATGTCGCAAGCAATACTTCATTATCCCAATTGTTAACCAGTCCTGTATACGGAACAACGTATCACATTTCCATGAGAGCAATCAATGAGGCAGGATTAGAGGCATTATTTGTTTCTAATGGACAGATCTTATTAGATCCAAGTGCTGGAATAGAGGATCTGTTACAAAACGTGGTTGTGTACCCGAATCCTTTCGCTCAGGAAGTAACTGTTGAAGGTGTTATTGGCTTCTCTGACATCTACGTTTTGGATATTCAAGGAAAAATGGTCTACTCGGAGAAAAATTACACCGGACAAGCCATTGATCTTTCAAATCTGGCAAATGGAGCCTATCAGTTGATCATCCGTCAGGGAGATCAATTGAGAATTGAGAAATTAATTAAGCAATAATAGAGACTTTACAACACTAAAAAAGGGAGCCCTAAAGCTCCCTTTTCTAATTTCAATGATCGAAGTTTTATGCTTCTTCTTCCTCCTCGTCATCAGCATCTGCACCTTTAACAGCTCCACGAGCCATTTTAACCGATACAACTACTGCGTTAGCAGGATCCAACAATTTCACTCCGTCGATCGCGATATCCTTCACACGGATCGCTTGACCAATACGTAGTTTAGTAATATCCAATGTGATCGCATCTGGAAGATCCTTTGCTAAACCTTCACATGCAAGATTACGGAATACTGTTTGAAGACGACCTCCGGCTCTTACACCAGCTGAAGAACCAGTAATACGTACCGGAAGACCAACTTTGATCGTTTTCTTGTCAGTAGTCTGAAGGAAATCAACGTGCATGATCGTATCCTTCAACGGATGTTGCTGAAGCTCACGAACAATAGCCATTGATTTTTTACCGTCAACGTCTAATTCTACATGGTAAACTTCTGGTGAGAAGATGATCCTTTCAAGATCGATTCGCTTTACTGCGAAGTGAGTCTGCTCACCTGTACCGTAAAGCACACAAGGAACCATCCCGGCATTTCTTGTTGCCGCAGCGTCCTTCTTCCCTACGTTCGTTCTAGACGAACCGCTCAATTGTGCTGTTTTCATTTATATGTATTTAAGAAATTACAAAGTGTGAACTGATCGATTGATTGTTGATCAGTCTTCGGATTACATCAGAGAACAATTCATCCACCGATAAAACGCGGATCTTGCTGCTCTGCTTCTTTAAAGGGATCGTATCAGTCACGATCAACTCTGTCAAACTTGAGTTTTCAATTCTCTCATATGCAGGACCTGAAAGAACAGCATGTGTACAGAAAGCACGAACACTCTTTGCACCCTTTTCAATGAACAGATCAGCAGCCTTAGTCAAAGTTCCTGCAGTATCACACATGTCATCGATCAGGATCACATCCTTCCCTTCAACATCCCCGATCACGGTCATTTCAGCTACTTCATTTGCCTTTTTGCGTTGCTTATGACAGATCGCGAGACCCGTATTAAGCTTCTTCGCATATGAATTGGCTCTTTTCGCACCACCCGCATCAGGAGCAGCCATGATCAGATTCCCGTTATCCAGATTGTTTAGTTCATTCAAAAAGATCGTCGAGGCATACAAGTGATCAACAGGAACTTCAAAGAAACCCTGAATTTGATCTGCGTGAAGATCCATTGTGATGATTCGGTCCACCCCTGCAGCCATCAACATGTTGGCAACCAATTTAGCACCGATTGCAACTCTTGGCTTATCCTTACGGTCCTGACGCGCAAAACCAAAGTATGGGATAACCGCAATGATCTTTCTTGCAGATGCTCTTTTTGCTGCGTCGATCATCAACAACAATTCGAAAAGATTATCACTTGGTGGCATCGTGGACTGCACGATAAATACATCTTGTCCACGCACTGTTTCTTCAAATGAAGGTTGAAATTCACCATCTGAGAATTCTAGCACTTTGACATCCCCAAGAGAGATCCCATAACGGCCAGCAACCCTGGATGCAAGATCCTGTGAAGCTCTACCTGCGAAAATTTTTACACCAACTGACATTTTTCTTCGGATTGGAGCGGCAAATTTAACGATATTCCGTTGATAAATGCAATTATTTTCAGTTAATTCGGACAAGTTAGAAACCCAACTCATGTGTTACAGTAATTCTTCGACTTCAACGACCTATCAATTGGCCGAGAAATACAAAAAGAATCCGCCATCAGACCCTGATCCAGGACCTGTCTTTTTCGCATCAGGCTTTAGCTTTCCTGAATGGAGAGTTATAACTGAAGAAGAAGATATCCAGATCATGAAATGGGGCTTGATTCCCCTGTGGTTTAGAGGAGATAACTGGAAAGAAATTGCCTCAAAGACCCTGAATGCCCGTTCTGAAACAGCTGATGAAAAACCAAGCTTTGAAAAAGCTCTTGAACATCGATGCATTGTCCCTTCAACCGGTTTTTTTGAATGGAAAACAATTGGAAAAGAAAAGATCCCTTATTTCATTGCCCCTTCTGAAGGTGAGGTCTTTCATATGGCTGGTATTTTTGACGGATGGCTTGACCCGTCGACAGGTAAAATTGTTCGGACTTTTTCAATTCTGACCTGCGAGGCGAATGAGCTCATGGCCGAAATCCACAACACAAAGCACCGTATGCCCTCTATTTTACCGAATGAGCTAATCGGTGACTGGCTTTCCGGCACTATGGATGTTCATGCTCTTGAAAAAGGAATCCCATCAAAAGCGATGAAAGCTCATGAGATCAGCAGAAGAATTATTGGAGGAAAACAACCGAATGTAAAAGAAGTACTTGAGCCTTTTGACAATGGCATCGGGCTACAAGGTTCACTTTGGTAATTTGATATCTCGATCAGTTACCCAACCCAATCTTAATGAGATGAAGAAGGTATTGTGCTCATTGAAGAAGTCGGCCGAAGTAAGAAATTTATAACCCGTTTGTAAATGTAATCGCCAGATCTTGTAACCAATGGTTGGAGTAAAACCAAATTTATTCTCATCAAAATCGGTAAGAAAGCTAAGGTTGGCTCCAAAGGTCAAGCTAACTCTTCCCGGACGAAACCAATAACCAAGATCGTAGCCCAGGACATTGTAGCGAAAGTTATAATTGAAACCCATATGCGCTGCATGAGTTTCGGCCTCTCGGAGCTTGACCTTTTTCCACTGCCGTTCGACACCAAATTCAAAATTCGTGTATTTGCCCCTTTCCAAACCAAAATAAGGTCCGGTTTTTACGATGTTGATCTCTCTCTTTTTTCTTCCGATATCGAAAATGCCAAAGTGATCAGGTTGTGAAGATGCAATCCCTGATATCAGAATGAGGATCAATAAAAGGCTACTTTTTCTCCAAATGCTCATCGTAAACTCGTTTGATCTCAACAGCATCATTGGCATCAATTCCCAAACTATCAGCGACTTCTTTCGCCCTGAGAACCTGGTCAACAGTTAATCCTGTGCTGTCAGACTCCTCTTTGAACGCATTTTTTATAAAAATGGTACTGTTATCCAATCCCGGAACAGTATACGTAGACAAATTCTTTACCGGATGATACAAGAGGGAACCATCTTTCTTCTCCTCCGGAAAGAAATCCCCTTTTTCATCATACGATTCGATCAGCACCAGAATAACGCTCAAAATATATGTCATCTTCAACACCCCGAAGAAAACACCAAAAAACTTATCGATCGGCGACAGATTAACCACACGCACCATTCTCTGGATCATCACACCCGCAAAATAGACCATAGCTCCTATTCCCAGGAAAATGACTGTGAAACAGATGGTTGGCGCATATGGGCTATCCCATCCAAAGATATCCTTTAATTTTCCGGCAACGAAATCCGAGAAATTGATTCCGGCATAAAGCCCCAGGAACAACGCCATTAACGTAAATACTTCTATGATCAATCCATGTTTGAATCCTTTATATCCAGCATAGATAAGCGGTACGATCAGTAAAACGTCCAGAAAATTCATGTTGCCAAATTAGCACAAAAAAAGCCCAGCCTTTCGACTGAGCTTTCTATTTCTTAACGACAGATTGTTAGCCTTATTCGCAATCAGAGCTAAACTCCGTTGTGAATGAAAGATCAACCTCTGACCACAATTTTGATTTTCCGTC
>SBFR01000174.1 GCA_006227105.1 Bacteroidota bacterium | reverse complement strand
GAATTCATAGAAGGAACTTCAATGTCCCATCCGAGCTCAGATTCAATCTTTACTCTGAATGTATCCGCCTGATGTGGTTCACCATGATTTAGGAATAGAGTGGTAGGAGGTGTTTTGAAACCTTTTAACCAATTCAGCATTTCCTCCTGATCACCATGCGCCGATAACGATGAAATACTTCGGATCTCACATCGAACTTTTCGGTATTCACCAAAGAATTTGATCTCTTTCGCGCCATCCATTAAAGATCGACCTCGGGTACCTTCTCCCTGATAACCTACAAAAAGTAAGGTGTTTCTCTCATTTTCAAGATGGTTGTTCAGGTAGTGAAGAATTCTTCCTCCTTCAACCATGCCGCTTCCTGCGATAATGATCTTTGGATTTGAGTCTTGCACCATGGCTTTCGACTCCTCATATGACATGATATAGTGAATGTCATTGTACATTCTGTTGATCTCAAAATTGGAGATGTTCTGCCAGTCATGGTATTTGTTGTAAATATTCGTTGAATTCACTCCCATAGGTGAATCGAGGTAGATCTTCATTGGTGGAAGCATTTCCTCTTCGATCAACTGATAAAGAAGGTAAATGATCTCCTGTGTTCTCTCTACTGCGAAAGATGGGATCATCAGAATTCCTTTTTTATCAAAGGTATCTTCGATAACGCTTAACAGCTCCATTTTCACATTCGTCTTCGGATGAATACGATCTCCGTATGTCGATTCCAAAACAACATAATCTGCCTGCTCTATTCTTTTAGGTGGATATAATAGCATTGGATTAGTTCGTCCTATATCACCGCTGAAAAGGAATTTTTTCTCTCTGATTTTCAGTTCAACAAAGGAAGAACCAAGTATGTGTCCAGCATTCTTGAATTGAAACGAAATATTTTCATCTATGATTACCCATTCGTGAAGATCATGACCTTCGAGATGCTTCATGGTTCTAATCACATCTTTTGTCGTATATAATGGTTTGGATTCAGGATGTTTGGAATATTTATGTGAATTTGCCCTTGCGGCATCTTCTTCCTGAATCTTAGCGCTATCCATAAGGATTACTTCTGTCAGATCTTTTGTTGGGTAGGTACAGTGAATATCACCTTTGAATCCATTATTTACCAATACAGGTAAAAAACCACAATGATCTAAGTGTGCATGTGTTAAAACTATGGTATCAATTGTCGATGGATCAATTGGAAAAGGAGCCCGATTCAAAAGACGCAATTGTTTCAATCCCTGAAATAACCCACAATCAATAAGGATCTTTTTGTCTTTGTATTCCACAAGTATTTTAGAACCGGTAACTGTACCCGCTCCTCCTAGGAAGGTTAACCTAGCCGCACCATTCAAATCAGCCATTACGTTTTTTTATTAAAGGTAATCATGAGAAAAAGCAAAAGGCAGAGTTTCCTCTGCCTTTTATGAACAATTGGTTGAGAATTAATTCCCTTTGATCTCAAATTCCGTTCTTCTGTTTTGTTGTCTTCCGTCGTCTGTTGCGTTGGTTGCGATCGGTTTGGAAGATCCATATCCTTTTGCAGTCATTCGTGATCCGGAAACACCTTTGGAGGTTAGATAACTTACCACTGCTTCGGCTCTGGACTGAGAAAGTGTTTCGTTTAGACTGGCAGAGCCTGTATTGTCTGTATGTCCAGAAATTTCGATCTTCAATCCTGGTACATCTTTCATTAATTTCACCAATCTGTCTAGCTCAGCATTTGATTCCGGTCTCAATGTTGATTTTCCTGTGTCGAAGAAAATATTTCGCAGAGCGATCTTGCTACCGATGGCAATATTTTTAAGCTCGATCACTTTATTTACAAGATTATCAGCAGCTCCGGTTGGGATATCAAAGTTTTCAGAGTGGAATAAATATCCTTCTGCTTTCACGGCGATTCCATAGTTCTTTCCACTTGCCAGTGTAATGATAAACTTACCTGTCGCACTATTCGTTGTAAAGGTTTCGATTACTTTCCCCGTAGCGTTGTCTGTGATTTCGATCATCGCTTCAACAGGTTTTTTCGTCATTGCGTCTACAGTGATCCCTTTGAATACTGTGAACGATTTTTTATTTACTTCAACGGTTCCTTCTACTGAGGCATCCTTTATTGGGTAAGCCAAAGACGCAAGAAGATAATCCTCTACATCTGTCATTGGAGCTTTTTCTGGACCCCAGAAAGTTACTTTGTAAATGTCATAAGCTCCTTTTCCGCCAGCTCTGTTAGATGCGATATAGGCAAACTTTCCATTCGCTGTTGATGCAAAGAAGAAATCATCGTATGGAGTGTTGATAGGATATCCCATGTTCACAGGTTTTGTCCATTGCCCTGCTACTTTTTTAGAAACAAAAATGTCATACCCTCCAATCGATTCATGACCCTGAGAGGCAATGTACATGGTTTCTCCGTCGATATGCATGTAGATGGGTCCATCGTTGAATTTGGTATTCACTGCTGAAACCATCGTTGCAGCCATGTAATCCTTCTGAAGCTTACTCTGCATTGCACTGTACATGATGTCAAATCCGTTAGCACGATTATCATTGTCTCTCCCGAAATAAATGCTCCATCCATCATGGCTGTAAGAAGCAAATTTCTCGTTTGCTTTGTTTGAAGAGATCTGGAAGTGCATTTGGGTAGGATTACCCCAATCTAGTCCAGATAACTTACTTTCATAGATGTCATATTGACCCTCATTTTCTCTGTGGATCAACATTCTTGTACCGTCATAACTAAGGTTATTTGAAACGTCATCAGCTGTAGAGTTTACAGAACCTTTTACTTGCTTTGGCTTTGACCATTTACCATCCGATAGGGTGGAAGTATAAATATCCTTGTCATATCCTCCAGCAGCATTCGGTGTGTGTCCGTTTGGACGATTGGAGGTCATTACGATCTCAGATCCGTCCGTTGTGATCGAAGGAGCAAAGTCATCAAATTCAGTATTTAATTCTTCAACATTATCTACCCAAGCTCTGATCGGATTGGCAATGTATCCTTTTGCAGCTTTGCATTCACTTTTTCTAAGGCTGACGAACTTAGCAAAGTTGTCTGCCTTTTTGTAGTTGTTTTCGAAGTTCTGGTACGACTTCAGCGCATCATCGAATTTATTTTCAAGTTGCAATGCGTAACCGTAATAATAGTCCATGAAAGGATCACACGCTGGGTCCAGTTTCTGAGCTTCGTTTAGATAAGAAATACTTTTGAATGGATCTGTCGAATTTGCGTAGCAAACTCCGATCTTAAAATTCAATTCGGCATTTTTTGCATTGAATTTTTGAGCCTTCATGTATTCCAGAAGAGCGAGTTGATAATTGAGTCCTGGATCCTGAACTTGAAAAATAGCCTCGTTTGCGAGAGTGTAATACTCATCTCCTTTCTTGATCGCATCGGTCGCTTTTTTAAGCCCTTCCTTATCATCTTTAAAGTTTGCTGCCTTGAACTCGACATTTTGAGAGAACCCAATCAGTGAGAAGGCAGATATCATTAATGCTGTTATAATTGTTGTCTTCATGATCACGGAAATTATTCGTTACAGTTACTGGAATAATAGTTCTTGCCGAGCTCTACACCAAGCTCCTTCGCTTTATGCCAGTCTTCACAGGCTCCATTCAGATCCCTGTTCATTTCTTTAGCATTTGCTCTGTTCAAATAGGCATTTCCGTAATTGGAATCCATTTTCACTGCTTTTTCACCGTATTCCAGGGCTTTTTTGTAGTCTTTTTGCTTGAAGTAAACAGCGCTCAGATTGGATGCGGCAGGGGCATAGGACGAGTTGATTTCTAATGCTTTTTCAAAGTCCTTCTTGGCATCATCCATTCTGTTTTGTTCCATTTGAGTTGCACCACGGTTATTGTACGCCAAATGAAATTTAGGATCAACCGATATGGCACGATTAAATGCTGCCATTGCTCCAGCATAATCCTTCATTTTTTTCTTCGTTGTACCAATGTTGTTAAGGACAAATGCAAGATTCGGATTCTTGCGCAATGCTTCTTCATAATCAGCGATCGCCTTCGGATAATCACCAAGCATTCTATGGCAACTTCCGCGATCATTATATGCAAAGGCAAACTCCTTGTCAAGCTCTATGGTTTTGGTAAAGTACTTGATCGCTCCTTTATAATCCTGCTGTAAAAAGCGAAGCGTACCATAGTTGTAATAAGCTTTAGGGTTTGAAGGATCGATCTGAATTGATTTTTCGTAATCTTTTTCTGCATTCAAGTAATCGTTCTGACCTTGATACGCGCGTCCTCTCTGGAAGTAAGCTTTCGAATACCCTGGATCCATCTCGATCAATTTTTGCAAAGTAGCCTGTGCATCTTTATATTTTTCCGCTTCATTTTCTGCTACTCCCTTGTTGTAATAGGCAGCAGTAAACTTCGGATCATAATTGATCGATTTTTTGAATTCATCGATAGCAGCTTGAAATTTTTTCTCCCCAAAAAGTCGAATGCCGTTATTATAAGCTTCTTGACTTTTTGCAACGGCTTCATTTTGAAGGTTTAGGGCGGTGATGGAATCCCGGTACGCTTTTTCTTGCGGAGTCAGATCCTCCTGGGCATAAGATTGAAGCCCAAACAGCAACAAGCCAGCCAATAGTGGAATATGGTTTCGTTTCACGTTTTATAATTTTTGGTTACCCAAGATAGTAATTTAAGCCTCTGGGATGGCAAATACTTTTCAACAAGTCAAAATTGTTATTTTAGCAGGATTGTTAATGAAAAGTAATGTCAAAAGAGGTCTATATAATTGATGGTGTTAGAACTGCCATCGGGAATTTCGGAGGAACTTTGTCAGCGGTTAGAGCAGACGATCTGGCAGCTCATGTGATTCGTAAATTGATGGAGAAAAACAATTCTCTTGATCCTGCGCTTATCGAGGATGTGATTCTGGGATGCGCGAATCAAGCAGGAGAGGATAACAGAAATGTGGCCAGAATGGCTGGTTTATTGGCTGGATTGCCTGTATCTGTTGCTGGAGAGACAGTGAATCGTCTTTGTGCTTCAGGAATGGCAGCAACAGTAAATGCCGCTAGAGCCATTAAGGATGGCGCAGGAGATATATACATTGCCGGAGGTGTAGAACACATGACCAGAGGACCTTGGGTGATTTCCAAGACTTCAACGGCTTTTGGAAGAGATGCTCAGATGTATGATTCCTCTTTTGGTTGGAGATTCATCAATCCACAAATGCAGGAATTGTATGGAACAGATGGAATGGGTAACACAGCCGAGAATTTGGTTGAACTATACGGGATAGAACGAGAAGCGCAGGATAGATTTGCTGCTTGGTCTCAAGAAAAAGCAAGCGCTGCAAGAGATTCAGGAAGATTGGCAATGGAAATTGTTCCTGTAGAAATTCCTCAAAAGAAAAAGGATCCGATTATATTTAGTCAGGATGAGTTTATACGCACAGGAACAACCATGGAGTCACTTGGAAATTTGCGTGCGGCATTTAAAAAAGACGGAAGCGTAACTGCAGGAAATAGCTCAGGTTTAAACGATGGGGCAGCGGCACTGTTGATCGCATCTGAAAATGCAGCGAAAGAGAATAATCTGAAGCCAATAGCAAGGATCGTCTCTGCAGCGGTTGCAGGTGTTGAGCCTCGAATCATGGGGATAGGGCCGGTTTATGCATCAGAAAAAGCATTTAAAAGAGCAGGATTGACCTTGGCTGATATGGATATTCTTGAGCTCAACGAGGCATTTGCTGCACAGGTACTGGCTTGTACTCGTAAAATGGGACTTGAAGATAATGATCCAAGAATAAATCCGAATGGTGGTGCAATTGCACTTGGTCATCCACTGGGAATGTCGGGATCAAGAATTTTGCACACTGCAGCACTTGAATTGCAGCGCACAGGAAAACGTTACGCATTAGTCACAATGTGTATCGGTGTTGGACAAGGGTATGCTACAGTTATAGAGCGTGTTTGACCAACCTTTACTAGATAAACAACGTCATTGAGAAGTGAGATTTTTTAAATTTTTATTCCCCATAGCAATCATTCTTTTGTTTTCATGCAGAAAAGAAAAGACGGATTGGGATTCGGATTGGGTGGTTCCTTTGGTAAAGGATACGCTTGATCTTTCTTCTTTGGTAAATGACTCAACAATTGTTGTTAATAGTTTTTCGAATTATGAGCTTGATCTGACAAGAACGATTAAAGAATTCTCTTTGGCGGATTTTGTTGCGATCAGTGATACCACTATACTTCAGGATTATATCCTGGCCGTTCCTTCGGTGACGATACCACCCGGTTTTACGATCGTAAATCAGATCGAAGAGCATACCCTCGAAGCAGATGGGATGCAACTTAAAAAGATCCGAGTAAAAGAAGGAGTAATTAAAGTAAAGGTGTTTAATCCATTGGATACCAAGGCTTTTTTTAATGTAAAGCTACCGGGTGTTACGTTGGATGGGAATGAATTCCAACAAAATTATTTTGTCCCTGCGGCAACGAGTTCAGGGCCTGGATTAACTGAAGCTTCACTTGATGTTTCAGGGTATTGGATTGATCTTACCGGCGAAGCAGGGTCGGGTTATAACATACTTCAGTCTCAATTGGTCGTTACTTCAGATCCTGCTGGACCTACGGTTACGTTGACCAATTCAGATGTGATCAAAGTTGAGGCTCAATTTAAAAACATCATCATTGATTATGCAAGAGGGTATTTTAATCGATTGATCGAAGAGACATTGGATTTTGATCTGGATTTGATGAGTATGGTAGAGTCCGGAATGATCGATCTGCCTTCTACTTCAATCCGACTTGAACTAGAAAATGGATTGAAAGTAGGAGCAAAGGCAACAATTCAGTCACTTCAAAACACCAATAGTCAAGGAAATACGGTACAGTTGACATCCGGTCAAATGGGGAATCCGTTTTATATAGATCCTGCGACCGGATCCTGGGGGACTTTGGTTCCTAGCAATGTGCAATTGATCTTTGATTCTGGAAATTCAAATGTTGAAGCGTATCTGGAAAATCTGGGAAAAACGCATAGTCTTGGATATTCTATTCAATTGAATCCTTGGGGTAATGTTTCAGGAGGTTGGGATGAGATCTTCCCGAATAGTAAATTGAAATTGAAAGTTCATGCGCAAATGCCGCTTTCAGTTCAAATGGATGATCTTACTTTAAGAGATACTTTTGATATAGATCTTAAGCAGGATAATCAGAAAACGCATGTTGTTTCTGGGGATATTGTCTTAAATGCGACAAATGCTTTCCCATTCCAGGGAGATATAACGCTGTTTTTGCTGGATGCAAATGGGTCTTTAGTTCATAGTGTTCAGGGAACTCAACCGGTTGAATCTTCACAATACGGAACTTATGACTTGAATCTTGAATTGTACAAGAAAAATTCAGAAGTTCATTTCCCATTACCTGAATCGGTGATCGCTGAACTGGAGTCGATCAAGAAGGTAGTCGTAAAGGTTAAATTGAATACTCCTGATGCTACTGGGACAAACTCGATGTTGTCAATTCCTGACGGAGCATTTATGTCCGTTAAATTGAAAGCATTTTTTAGGCTAAATACAGTACTTTGAAGCGAGTAATCATCATATTATTATTGTTTGTCTCCATTGCAGGGAAAGCACAGAATTTCTTGCCAATCCAATACGATACATTACCGTTAAAATATGAGTTGATCACTTCGTTTTCCGGAGATTATGCATCTACATCTCTTCAAAATCAATTAACAAGTAAAATACTCTATGGTGGGCATATTTCTGAAGAGATCAAATCAGGAAGTTTTGCTAAACATTCTGAGATCAATCGATTTGGAGTATTGATCAATGGAGGAGTTGAGTTCAGAAATTATCAAAGTAACTTATTCGGAAAAGAAAGATTTGGCTGGTTGTTGAAAGGGGAGTATTGCAATTTTATAGGTGCTCTTTATTCGAAAGATTTATTTGGTCTTACTTTTTATGGAAACCAAAGATATTTGGGTGAAGCAGTTTCTTTTACAGGGACAAGAGCTGGTTCCTGGACATATCAAAAGTTGGGTTTTGGAATCGTAGACAAAAAATCGAAAAGCTCGTTAAGTTTAAATGCATACGGGATTAACCAATATTCAAATTCAGTAGTAAGAGAGGGGTATTTGTATCAAAATGAAGAAGGAGATTCTCTTAGTTTGGTGTATGCCGGAGGAAGTGACTTTTTCTCTTCTGGAATAATGCAGGGTGGATTTGGTGTAGGTATTGATCTGGATGTGCGATTCTCAGTGAAAATAGAAGAGAAAGAAGATATTTTCTTTCAGGTAAACGTCAATAATTTGGGTGTAGGATTTTTACCGGATGTCAAACGCTATGCAGCGGATAGCTCATTCAATTTTGAAGGCTTTACTTTTGATCAGTTATTTGGAGACGCAAACGTTATTGATTCGTCTTTCTCATTTTTAGACACACTGAATATTCAACAAAAAGATATGAATATGGTGAAGGTTCTTCCGGTATTCATTCAGGCTGGAAAGATCGTTTCAAATTCCTCGGAGAAGTTGGTGCAATCTTTTTACGGATTTAGAATGTACCCAACTTTGACCACCGTGCCTCAGGTGTACGGAGGTATAAACTTGAAAGCTCAGAAAAATCTGAATGTTGGTTTGAATGCTGCATTCGGGGGGTACTCCAATTTCAGATATGGAATGTATCTCAACTATCAGATGAAGAGTTTTAATGTGGGATTGGCAACCGAGAACCTTGTTGGTGCTTTCAGTAAGAAAGGTATGGGAGAATCCATTAATTGCAGAATCAGATGGGCGTTAAACTAATCACATTGTTGTTCTGTTTTCTGTCAGGCTCAGTGGCTTTTGGACAGATCAGCTTTTACAAGTTGTTTACGAATAACGGATATGATTTTGGTCAGGGAGTCGTTCAGCTTGAGGATAGTTCTTACCTCATCACCGGAAGCTCAAGTAGTTTTTTAGAGGCACCTTCTCAAGCATTTATCATGAAGATCGATTCAATGGGAAATTTTCTATGGTCAAAAGATTACGGCGGTGACGAATCAGACTGGGGAAGAAGGATCTTCAGAAAGAATAATTATGGTTTGGTGGTTGCTGGATATTCTAATTCTGGACCAAGTCTCAATTACGATTTTTACTATTTCAAAACGGATGACAGTGGAACATCTGAATGGCAGAAATATGTCGGTACGGATGGGTGGGATAAATTGAATGATGCTGCATTGACGAGAGACACGGGTCTATTGATGGTGGGTGAAACAACGAATACATTCAATGAAAATTCAGATGCGTACATCGTCCGCACTAATAGCTCTGGTGATACACTTTGGACAAGACAATGGGGGACAGATGCCGAAGAAAGGATCAATGCGATTGCTCAATTGAACGATTCTGTTTTTGTTCTTGCAGGAGAAATGTATCATCCGGATTCCTTAAAAGTGAAGGGCTACTTTCAATGCTTGAAAGATGATGGAACGATCATCTGGGAATCCTTTGTTGGAAACAACGGTGTGCATGGTGTAAATGGATTGTGTATAAAAGGATCAAGTATAAGTTATGTAGGTTGGGCATGGAATGAGGTGGCTCAATCGTATAATGAATCGCTTGGTAAAATTTTTACCTCCGGATTATTCGATTACGAATACACCGTTACTCAAACCGATAACTTCATTGACGACCATATTATACCATTGCAAAGTCCTGATCGATTGTATGTAGCATACAGATACAGAACTGTCGGAGGCTTTGAGACTGGGTATGACGTGTCTCTGGCTCGATATAATGTTGGAATGTATTGGGATGCCGCAGGCGCTTATGCGAATGTGGCAAATCAAATGGAGGATGTCGCTGGACAATTGATTCCTACGAGTGACGGTGGAGCAATTATGGTCGGATATAACTCCTATCTTGGAGCAGGAGGAGGGAATGTCTATGTACTGAAGGTTGGACCTAATGATGATTTCCCGGTAACAGATGGTGATCCTGTTGTAGATCCGATTGTTTTTGTTTCTGAAGTAGCCGCAATTGAAGGCTTATCAGTCTATCCGAATCCTTCAAACGGCGTGATCCATGTGGATTGGATGAATCAATCGATCGATAGAGTTGCAGTTCTTGATGCCTTTGGTAGAGAAATATTAAGTTTAGAAGAGTCTGTAGGTACAATCGATATTTCCGATTTGACCAATGGTATTTACTATCTGAACATCGATAATAATTCGACCCGAGCTGTGGTGAGAATTGTGTTGGTAAAATAATCTTTTACCATTCAAAAGCTTCCTGACTAAACCATTTACCCTGTACTCTGAGGGTTTGCTCGATCACATCTCTGACACAATGTCTTCCTCCATCGTAAGGTGATTGATAATCCGCCATTTTCTTGATCTCAACGGCAGCGTCTTGAGGGCATGCAGCTACTCCGGCGACAGACATTACCTCATAATCCGGAATGTCATCTCCCATATACAGAATTTCTTCATCCATCAATTGATGACGTTCCTTGATATCATTGTATACGTTGATCTTTATGTTGCTGGACAAATGCACTTCTTTAGCGCCAAGACCAAGAAGTCGTTCCTTAACATCCGCTGAATTCCCCCCGGTAACAATAAAAATGTTGTATCCCATTTTCGTTGCATACTGCAGTGCATACCCGTCACGAGCGTTAAGTGTTCGTATTACCTCATTCTGAAAAAGCATGACGTCTCCATTGGTCAGGACTCCGTCAACATCGAACATGAACGTGGTGATCTTGTTTAGTTTTTCTTTATAACTGATCATGATAAGTACTTAATATGCTTCTACTGAATGCGTCATAAATCTCTTTTGTATGACCCGAAAGCTTTGTGGAATGTTCTTCGATTACTTTTTGATCACCTCTTCTTGCCGGACCTGTTTGTGCCTGATAAGGGTCAAGGTCAAATGCCTTTTCAATGGTTTCCAGGATCAAAGGTTTGAGTAGGGACAAGTCAAGCTTATTTTTTCTAAGCTCCTCCTGACTTAAATAAATGAGATGATTAATAAAATTATTGACCATTACAGCACTGACGTGATAGTGAGATCTGTTTTCAGAATTTACTTCAAAGACTTTGTTGCTGATCATTGTCCCCAGGCATTTAAGTGATTCCAGAAGCTCCTTCGAATCCGCTTCAACAAGAATGGGAACCTCCGCAAAGTCGATCTCTCTTGTCTTGCTCATTGTCTGAAGGGGGTAAAAGACACCTTTAGTTCCAGAGTTGTTCAGTGCTGATAACGGTTTGCTACCTGAACAATGGATGACAGGGATTTTTGATGCAAGCATTGATGAGCTGGTTTCAATAGCATCGTCCGATACGCACAAGAATATAAGGTCGCCGGTAAAATCTTCCGGATTCGTGACCTTTGCCTGCAGTTCATCCGCCAATAATAGCGCTACCTGATGATCTCTACCCCAGACTTCAGCGATCAATAATCCTGACCGGTTTAAATTTCTCCCGATCTGAAAAGCAGCATTTCCAGTTCCGATTATCGATATCGATCGGATAGGTAACATGCTTATTTACCGTGGCACTGCTTATACTTTTTACCGCTTCCACAAGGACATGGATCGTTCCTTCCGATCTTAGCATCAGCTACGACTGGCTTCTGTTTCTCGATCTGATGTCCAGAGTTGGCTACAGCTTCAGCATAACCCTGACTTCCCTGGAATTGTGGGGGAGGAGTCGAGCTCGATCTTCCACTGTCTGGATGACTGGTTTGTGCTTTTTCGTAATTATTCTGGTGAGTAACTTCTTTATTGGTGCTTTTGATCTCCTGTTCAACTTCTACGTCCATGTTCATTAACAACTCAGTAGCTTCTGTATTCAGTCGATTCAACATCCCTTTGAACAATTCAAATGACTCAAGCTTGTATACCAATAATGGATCTTTCTGCTCGTATTGTGCATTGTGTACAGCTTGTCTTAGATCATCCATCTCGCGAAGATGTTCTTTCCATTCATTGTCAATTATGCTAAGAACAACGTTCTTTTCAAGAGATTTAGTGATCTCCTTTCCTTGAGAATTGTATGCGGCTTCTAGGTTGATAACCATTTGCATCATTCGCTTACCATCTGACAACGGTAAAACAATGTTCTTGTACTTATCCGACATCGTTTCATGAACATGCTTGATCTGTGGCATCGTCATATGAATGATCTTCTCATTCTTTCTGTCGTACTGATCCTTCATAGCATGGTATACCTTTTCAATTAAGGTATTTTGATCGATCGTTCTGAACTCATCTTCATTAACCGGTGAGTTAGTTCCAACCATTCTGATCAGATCAAGCTCAAATTCTTCGAAATTATCCTTTGTATGAGATAAAACAATTGACTCACACATGTCATAGAACATATTGTCAATATCAAGATCGAGTCTGTCACCGTAAAGCGCATTCTTTCTCTTACGATAGATCGCTTTACGCTGTGCATTCATTACATCATCATATTCAAGAAGGCGCTTACGAATACCAAAGTTGTTTTCTTCTACTTTTTTCTGAGCTCGTTCAATTGATTTTGAAACCATGCTGTGCGTAATGACTTCTCCCTCCTTAAGTCCCATTCGGTCCATAAGCTTGGCGATTCGCTCAGAACCAAACTTTCTCATCAGATCATCTTCTAGAGACACAAAGAACTGTGATGACCCCGGATCTCCTTGTCGTCCTGAACGACCTCTTAACTGTCTGTCGACTCTTCGTGAGTCGTGTCTTTCAGTACCGATAATGGCTAGACCTCCTGAATCCTTAACACCTTCTCCCAATTTGATGTCTGTACCACGACCGGCCATGTTAGTAGCTATCGTTACTGCACCTGCTTTACCTGCCATGGCAACGATCTCAGCTTCCTTTTGATGGTATTTAGCGTTCAAGACCTGATGATCAATGCCTTTCATCTTAAGCATTCTACTTAATAGTTCAGAGATCTCTACGGTAGTTGTACCTACAAGTACAGGTCTTCCTTCCGCCACAAGCTTTTCGATTTCCTGAATGACAGCCGTATATTTTTCTCTTGCTGTTTTGTATACAAGATCATTCTGATCCTTTCTGATCACCTGTCTGTTCGTAGGGATCACGATCACTTCCAGTTTATAGATGTCCCAGAATTCTTTTGCCTCTGTTTCAGCAGTACCGGTCATACCGGCAAGCTTGTGGTACATTCGGAAGTAATTCTGCAGTGTAATTGTCGCGTAAGTTTGAGTAGCAGCTTCAACTGTTACGTTTTCTTTTGCTTCGATCGCCTGATGAAGTCCGTCAGAATATCTTCTTCCTTCCATGATACGACCTGTTTGCTCATCGACGATTTTAACCTTCCCGTCCATGATCACATACTCTACCTCTTTCTCGAATAGGGTATAGGCCTTTAACAATTGAGTGACACTGTGGATTCTTTCTGACTTAATACTGTACTCGCGAACAAGTACGTCCTTTCTTGCAAGGAATTCTTCCTTTTCAAGGTTCTCCTTTTGAAGCTTTGCGATCTCAGAACCAATATCAGGCATTACGAAGAAATCTCTATCCTCTTTACCGGAAATAAGGTCGATTCCTTTATCTGTTAATTCGATCGTATTATGCTTCTCATCGATGACAAAGAAAAGTTCCTTGTCGATCTTCTTCATTTGTTTTCCTTGCTCCTGCATGTAGAAATTCTCTGTCTTTTGCAAGTGAGCACGAACGCCTGGCTCAGAAAGGAATTTAATAAGTGCTTTATTCTTAGGTAATCCTCGGTATGCCCTTAACAATGCGATTCCACCATCTTCAAGCATTTGTTTTGGATCGGCTCCACCTTCGGCATTACCGTTGATCACTGTCAAAAGACGTTTGGCGTCAGCAAGACATTGATTCACATATTGTCTTTGAGCGGCAACAATGTTCTCTACTCTTGGTTTCAATTGATGGAACTCATGTTCTTCTCCTCGAGGAGTAGGACCGGAAATGATCAATGGAGTTCTTGCGTCATCGATCAATACTGAATCGACCTCATCGACGATCGCAAAATGATGCTTGCGCTGAACAAGATCTTCAACAGAGCTTGCCATATTATCTCTCAGGTAATCAAAACCGAATTCATTGTTCGTTCCAAACGTGATGTCAGCCAAATATGCTTTTCTTCTTGAGTCTGAATTTGGTTGGTGCTTGTCAATGCAATCAACTGAAAGTCCATGGAACTGGTATAGAGGACCCATCCATTCAGAGTCACGTTTCGCCAGGTAATCGTTCACAGTTACTACGTGAACTCCTTTTCCTGAAAGTGCATTTAAATAAACAGGTAATGTCGCAACTAGCGTCTTTCCTTCACCCGTTTGCATTTCGGCTATATTCCCACGATGCAAAACGGCACCACCCATTAGCTGCACATCGTAATGCACCATGTTCCATTGAACATCCGCACCTGCAGCAGTCCATTTGTTATGCCAGATTGCTTTATCTCCTTCGATGGTGATACCATCTTTTTTCATAGAAAGCTCACGGTCGAACTCTTTTGCTGTAACTGTCAGATGACCATTTTCAGCCCATCTCCTTGCTGTTTCCTTTATGACAGCAAAAGCTTCTGCCATGATCTCTTCTAAAACCTCTTCGATTTTCTCATCGATCGTCTTGACCATTTTGTCGATCTGATCGAAAAGCTCTTCTTTTTCGTGGATTTCCGTATTAACGTCAGCTGCTTTTTTATTTAGATCTGACAGTTCTTTTTCAAGATCGCTAGTAGCTGCTTTTATTTTTTCTTGAAATGAAATGGTTTTGTTTCTAAGATCATCATCGCTAAGTGATTTGAAAGAATTGAAAAATTCATTCGATTTATCGATGATCGGTTGATATTCTTTTCGGTCTTTAGTTGATTTGTCTCCGAACAGTTTTTTTAATAATCCAGCTACCATAGTAATGCTCAATTTGAGAAGAGCCAAAAGTAATGATTTATCCCATTAAATCTGACCTTTGATTTCGAATAATGTGGACTTGCTTTGTCATAAATTATTCCAAAGTGTTCTAACTGACAGAATGACAACTTTCTGACGTCATTATTGTCAATCAATATGTTGAAAAACGTCAGTTCCATTTGTTCTTAAAGTTGGATTCTTTGGTATCTTTGCGCCATGCATGAAATGATATTGATCTTAGATTTTGGATCCCAGTACACCCAGCTAATTGCCAGACGTGTCAGGGAAATGAATGTGTATTGTGAGATACATCCTTGGAATAACTGCCCGGAGATTAAAGAAAATGTAAAGGGAGTAATTTTATCTGGAAGTCCTTTTTCAGTGAGGGATGAAGCTTCCCCAAAGCCAAATCTTGACTACATTAAAGGGAAATTGCCATTGTTGGGTGTGTGCTTTGGTGCTCAATATCTAGCGCATAACTACGGAGGTGAGGTTTTGCCTAGTACGATCAGAGAATATGGTCGGGCAAATCTGACGTATGTGGATCATGAAAACAGACTAACAAAAGGAATGACTTCTGATTCTCAAGTGTGGATGTCTCATGGGGACACGATCAAAGTTGTTCCATCCAATTACACGATCATCGCTAGTACACATGATGTCAATGTGGCAGGGTATGAAATAGAAGGTGAAGATACCTTTGGGATTCAGTTCCATCCTGAGGTATATCATTCACTTGAAGGAAAGATATTACTTGAAAACTTCATTGTTGGAGTATGCGGTTGTAGCCAGGATTGGACGCCTGAAAGCTTCGTTGAAGAAACGGTGATGAAATTGAGAACTCAACTTGGGCAAGACAAAGTTATTTTAGGTCTAAGTGGAGGTGTAGATTCATCGGTAGCAGCGGTACTTTTGCACAAGGCTATTGGTAAGAATCTTCATTGTATTTTCGTTGATAATGGGCTTCTTCGTAAGAATGAATTTAGTTCAGTACTTGAATCATATCAGGGAATGGGGCTCAATGTCAAAGGAGTTGATGCTTCTCAGAAGTTTTATTCGGCTTTGGAAGGGTTAACTGATCCTGAATTGAAGAGAAAAGCTATCGGAAAAGTCTTTATTGATGTATTTGACGAGGAGTCAAAATTAGTGGAAGATGCGAAATGGCTTGGACAGGGAACGATCTATCCTGATGTGATCGAATCAGTCTCAGCTACAGGTGGTCCATCTCAAACCATCAAGTCTCATCACAATGTTGGTGGACTTCCGGATTATATGAAGTTAAAGGTCGTTGAGCCGCTTCGTTTATTGTTTAAAGATGAAGTAAGAAGAATTGGACGCTCACTTGATATTGATGAAAAGATTTTAGGTCGTCATCCATTCCCTGGACCTGGTCTGGGTATTCGTATCCTTGGAGATGTAACTGCTGAAAAAGTAAGGATCCTTCAGGAGGTTGACGCAATCTTCATTGAAGGATTGAAAGAAGACGGACTATATAATGACGTTTGGCAGGCTGGGGCAATCTTTTTGCCGATTCAATCAGTTGGTGTCATGGGTGATGAAAGGACCTATGAAAATGCTGTTGCATTGAGAGCTGTCACATCGACGGATGGAATGACGGCGGATTGGTGTCATTTACCGTATGAATTCTTGGCTAAAATCTCGAACAGGATCATTAACCAGGTAAAGGGTATTAATCGAGTGACCTATGATATCAGCTCGAAGCCACCTGCAACAATAGAATGGGAATAATGGCATTATCATTGCAAATTGCCAACCAAACAAAAAGCAAATGAGATATATCGTGTTATTCTTGATCCTTATTCCATTATTCGGATTTTCTCAACCAGGACAGGCTCCTATTGAGTTAAAGGAAGGTGTTAAATTCTACGTTCATACAGTAGAAGCCGGGAACACGCTTTTTGGTCTACAGAGAACCTATGGGACAACGGTTGAACAGATCGTTGCGGATAATCAAGGAGTTGAAAAAGGGCTGGTTGTTGGGCAAAAGGTTTATGTTCGAGTTGCCTTGGTAACAGTTGAACATGTGGTTCAAAAGAAAGAGACTATCTATGCTATATCCAGAAAATATGGTGTTTCTGTAAACGATATTTTAACTGCTAATCCTGGTTTAGAAGAGAATATTCAGGTTGGGCAGATGATTAGAATTCCAGGGGTTGACAGGTCAATGGCGAATGGGACGGGCGTGACCGATGTGGTTGAGGAGAAGCCGGTTGAAAATACCGAAGTACAACCTGTGGTAATTTCGTTTGAAGATTCGATCATTGAACACAAAGTTTTAGATCATGAGACCTTGTACAGTATTTCAAAACGATTTATGGTTCCGGTTGAAGAACTACAAAAAGTAAATGGGTTGAAATCTTCGAAGATTAAACCTGGAGACATCCTTAAAATACCAGTTAAAAAAGAGTCAATTGAGAAGATCGAGGTGCGCGAAGTACCACAAGTATCAAATCGTAAAATCGATTCTACCTTGTTATTCCCTTCAAAAACAAAATACAAGGTCGCATTATTATTGCCCTTGAATCTTGAAAAAGGACCTTCAGACTATGTAGGTTCTCTTGCAACCGATTTTTACATGGGCGCACAATTAGCGTTGGATTCTCTGGAGAAAAAAGGTCTCAAGGCCGAAGTGTTTGTATATGACACGAAGAACGATACGATTTCTTTAAAGAAAACACTCTCAAAGCCTGAGTTTAATGACATGGATATTGTTATTGGGCCGTTGTTTTCTGAGAATTCTGAGTACGTAGGGAAATGGTGCAAGGAAAGAGGGGTAAGGATGATTTGCCCAGTGGCGGCTAGCCCTACCATGTTGAGAGATAATCCTTATATCTATCACGCTGTTCCTTCTGATGTTACCTTAATGAAAGGTTTGGCTGAATATATTCTGAAAAACCATTCCAAGGAGCAAATTTTATTGGTGAAGCCTAAAAATGAAAAGGATAGAATAATGTATGATGCATTTAGGTCAGCTTTCATGTCTTTACCTGTAAATGGTTCCAGACCGAAACTTGTAGATCTAAATCCGCAGGATGTAATTACCTACGTAAAAAGAGGTTTGAATACGGTAGTTGTTTATCCAGCTACAGATAAAGCTTCAATTATGAGTTTTCATAATGATTTCAATATTGAGATCGCAAAGTACAGTGCTACATCCTTTTGGGTATATGGAACAAAGGAATGGTTGAATTACGACGAAGTTTCTATTTACAATTCCAGGTATTCATTTGGATATTCTTCTCCAAATGATTTTCAATATACTTATCCGGAAGTGATTTCATTGCACAGGAAGTTTAGAACTGAATTTAAAGCGGATATGTCCAAAATGGCTGTTCAGGGCTTTGATGTCATCAATTACTTCTTAGGATTGATGGTTTTAGGAATTGACATTGAGAAGCAGGTAATGAATGAATATTCAATGAATCAAATAGGAGCAGGTAATGGATACGAAAATACCAATGCTTGTATCCTTGTGATCGAAAATGGCGAATTCAAAAAGATGAACGATTAAAATGGATCAAAGAATCGCTGAGAAATTCAGGTCATTACAGGATCACATTTGTTCAGAGCTGGAAAAGTTAGACGGAAAATCTAAGTTTCAAGAGGATGTTTGGGTTAGGGAAGAAGGAGGAGGAGGCAGGACTCGAACCCTTGCAAAAGGCAATATCATTCAAAAAGGTGGGGTTGCTTTTTCAGAAGTTTTTGGACCCGTCTCTGAATTGATGGCCAAGCAATTAAATTTATCTGGCACATCATTTTATGCAACCGGCGTTTCAATCGTTCTTCACCCTGAAAATCCTTTTTATCCCATCATTCATATGAATGTGAGGTATTTTGAAATGGATACGGGGGTATTCTGGTTTGGAGGTGGTATTGACCTTACCCCACATTATATTGTTCCTGAACATGCAGGAATCTTTCACAGATCACTAAAGGAGGTTTGTGATAAGTATAATGATTCTTTTTATCCCAAATTCAAAAATTGGGCCGATGAATATTTTTTCTTGCCTCATCGTGATGAAACAAGAGGTGTTGGAGGGATATTCTATGATCATTTAACCGATGAAAGTGGACTTTCAAAAGATCAGCTTATTGAGTTTGCCCTAGATTTAGGCAGGTTATTTCCTAAAGTCTATAGTGAGCAAGTAAAATTGAATCGTAACAAGTCGTTCAATGATGACAACATCTCATGGAGAAATCATCGAAGAGGAAGATATGTTGAGTTCAATTTGGTACATGATAGAGGGACTAAGTTTGGGCTCCTTAGCGGTGGTAGGACGGAGTCGATCCTGCTTAGTATGCCTCCACAAGCCGAATGGACGTATTGCCATCAACCTGAAAAAAAATCAATAGAAGAGAGCACTTTAAATCTTTTAAAGAAAAATATAGAATGGGTGAATTGTTAATTATTTAACATTCCAATTCATATCTAATTTATTTAATTGATTTGTTGAATATTACAGATTGAAAAGGCAACTGTTTCATTAAATTAGCGTCCTAAAACTGTTCGCTAAACACTAACAATGAAACGACTTATATCTTTTCTATTTCTAGTCAATTTTATTTTTTCTTTCGGTTACTTGCGTGCGCAGTCTACAATGACATGTGCAGTAGGAGGCGGTTCAAATACATTGACACAATGTGGTGGTCAATATATGGATCCGGGAGGAACTGGAAATTATCCAAACAATTCAAATTGTGTTCAAACAATTTGTCCTGGAACTGCCGGTCAATGTGTAACGATCCAGTTCACGGCTTTTAATCTTGAAAATAACTGGGATTTCTTATACATCTACAACGGAACATCGACTGCGGCACCATTGGTAGCAACGTATACTGGGACAACTGTTCCTGCGCAGATTACTTCGACTACTGGGTGTCTAACACTGCGTTTTACTTCAGACGGAAGTGTTGCCTCAACTGGTTGGCTTGCAAACATTATTTGTGCGCCTTGTGGATCACCTCCGCCACCTCCGCCAGGACCAACTGTGGCCAGTGATTGTAGTCAGGCGACAAACATTTGTACAAACTCATCTTTTCAAATTGACCCAAATGGATCAGGATCAGTTGTTGAGTTTACTTCAGGTAGTGTGAGTAATCCATCGACGAATCCAGCTTCTACTAACTCAGGATGTCTTTTGTCTGGTGAGTTAAACTCGACATGGATGGTTGTGAATATTGCGACCACAGGAACCTTGGAGTTTTCATTTGGTGCAGATGGTGGAACCGGATGTCTTGACTGGATCATGTGGCCTTATTCTGGAACAACGACATGTACGCAAATTCAAAATAACACATTGGCTCCCGTCAGGTGTAACTGGAATGGGGGATGTGAAAGTTTTACAGGGATAGCCACGCCTTTACCCGCCGGTGGTGATGCTACCAATTTTGAACCGGAACTCAATGTAACTTGTGGACAGCGGTATTTGATCTGTTTGTCCAACTATAGCTCTCAAACAACAAGTTTGCCTCTTAATTTCTTTGGAACTGCCAGTGTAAGTTGTACAACCTTTACTCCAATTACCGTAAATAATGCTACAATATGTCCAGGCGCATCTGCAACCTTGACAGCTGCTGGTGGAAACACGTATACTTGGTCTCCTTCCACTGGATTAAGTGCTACGACTGGAGCGACTGTTACTGCATCTCCAGCGGCAACGACAACTTACACTGTGACAGGTGTTGGAAACTGTGGGACTGGTACAGCAACATCGACGGTTACTGTACTTCCTGCTAACGATCCATCGTGTATCACAACATGTACAGCGACAGCTTCAAATACAGGACCATACTGTGCTGGTGGAACTATTCAGTTGAATGGAGGAGGAGGTGGTACCTATTCTTGGACAGGTCCAAATGGTTTCACTTCTACTTCTCAAAATCCAACTTTACCTGCTACAGCTGCCGCTGCGGGTACATATACTTTAACGATCAACGTCAGTGGCTGTATTGCTACTGCGACGACTACTGTTGTGGTTAACCCAGTGGCAACTGCAAATGCGAATATTGATCAAACCATTTGTCAAGGTCAAACTGTGACTTTGGCGGGTTCATATGGCGGTGGTGCAACGTCTGCCACCTGGACTGCGCCTTCTGGATCTTTTTCAAGTGCCACCAATATGTCGGCGGTATATACACCAACGATTACAAGTGGTACGGTTACTTTAACTTTAACAACCTATGACCCGGCAGGACCATGTCCGGCTGTTACTGATCAAATGGTTATTACTGTAAATCCTCTACCAACAGTAAATGGAGGAGTTGATCAAACTGTTTGTGCGGGAACGGCTGTTACTTTAGCTGCGACGGGTGCAACAACTTATTCTTGGAATAACGGTGTAACACAAGGAGTATCCTTTACACCAGCTGCGACAACTACATATACGGTTACCGGTACAACGGCAGCTGGATGTACTTCAACGGATCAGGTAGTCGTAACAGTTAATCCTATTCCAGTCGTTAATGCTGGGCCAGATGTATCTATCTGTGCAGGAGGATCGACAACTTTAACAGCTTCAGGTGCTACAACATATTCTTGGTCTCCAGGTGGTCAAACGACGGCATCTATTACGGTTTCTCCGGCTTCGAATACGACTTATACCGTTACAGGAACTAGCTTAGGATGTACTGCTACGGATGCGGTTACTGTATCTGTTCTTGCTAACGCACCGATCAACGCTGGTCCGGATGTGGCCATTTGTGCTGGTGCTTCTACTACTTTGACAGGTACAGGTGGAGCCACCTATTCTTGGGCTCCGGGTGGACAGACGACTGCTTCAGTAACTGTTACTCCTGCGGCAACGACTACATATACCTTAACTGGAACAGATGCCAATGGATGTATTGGTTCTGATCAGGTGGTGGTAACTGTTAATCCACTTCCGACAGTGAATGCCGGAACAGACCAAACCGTTTGTGCAGGTGCTTCTGTTACTTTAACAGCATCAGGTGCTTCTACTTATTCTTGGAATAACGGTGTAACACAAGGTGTGGCCTTTGTTCCTGCTGCAACAACAACATACACTGTGACCGGAACTACAGCTGCAGGTTGTACTTCAACAGATCAGGTGGTGGTGACAGTTAATCCACTTCCAATTGTGAATGCTGGTACTGATCAAACGATCTGTGTGGGTGCTTCTGTTACCCTGACAGCATCAGGTGCTTCTACCTATTCATGGAACAATGGTGTCAATCAGGGAGTAGCATTTGCTCCTGCTGCAACAACAACATATACAGTTACCGGAACTACAGCAGCTGGCTGTACAGGAACTGATCAGGTAACTGTAACAGTGAATCCTCTTCCGACAGTAAATGCCGGACCAGATCAAGCGATCTGCGTGGGTGCTTCTGCTACCTTGACTGCATCTGGTGCATC
>SBFR01000194.1 GCA_006227105.1 Bacteroidota bacterium | reverse complement strand
ACTTCTGATTCGATCTCGTTGAACAATTTCATCGCTTCAATAATACAGATCGTATCACCTTTGCTAATGTTGTCTCCTACATTCACAAATGAATCTTTATCTGGCCCAGGAGAACGGTAGAAAGTTCCGATCATTGGTGATTTCACAGTGATGTACTTTGAGTCATCATCCGCAGCTGGAGCAGCAGGTGCTGGAGCCGCCGCCGCAGGTGCAGCTGGGGTAGCCACCGGAGCAGCAGCAACTGGTGCAACAGGTAGTGCCGCAGGAGCAGCAGCCTGTACAATAATAGGAGTATCTGTTCCTTTATTTTTTCCTTCTGATTTAATTGTGATCTTGAAGTCCTTCTGTTCGATCTCGACTTCTGTCACTCCTGATTTCGCTACAAACTTGATCAGGTCTTGAATTTCATTCAGATTCATACGTTTCAATTATTTGAGGGTAAAGTTAGTTTTTTTCGGTAATTAATAAGCCCATTTCAGGTAAACTGCACCCCAGGTAAAGCCACCTCCAAAAGCCGAAAGAATGACATTGTCACCTTTCTTGAGTTGATTCTCATAATCCCACAAACACAATGGTAACGTTGCAGCCGTTGTGTTTCCGTATTTCTGGATATTGATCATCACTTTCTCTTTGGTTAAGCCCATACGATCTGCAGTTGCATCGATGATTCTAAGATTCGCCTGATGAGGCACTAACCAATCAACATCTTCTGAGCTCAGGTTATTCTTTTCCATGATCTCAGCAGATACATCTGCCATGTTCGTCACAGCAAATTTGAACACCTGCTTACCTTCCTGTTTCACATAGTGCATTCTTTCTTCAACTGACTGATGTGATGGAGGACATGCAGATCCACCGGCTGGTTGGATCAAATATTGTCTTCCCGAACCATCAGATCTTAAGATATAATCCAGCACACCATTGCCTTCTTCATTTGGTTCAAGAAGAACTGCCCCTGCGCCATCTCCAAAGATTACACATGTCGTTCTGTCCTGATAGTCAATGATGGATGTCATTTTATCAACCCCGATCACTAACACTTTCTTATGACGACCTGTTTCAATGAACTGTGCTCCAGTAGAAAGTGCATAGATGAATCCTGAACATGCGGAGTTCAAATCAAACCCCCATGCATTTTTCATCCCGGCTTTATCACAAACTACATTTGCTGTACTTGGGAAAGGATAGTCTGGAGTAACCGTAGCTACGATCACCAATTCGATTTCAAGTGGATCAACCCCTTTTTTCTCCAACAAAGCTTTAACAGCTTCAGCAGCCATGTCCGAAGAAGCACCATCTCGCATTACTCTTCTCTCTTTGATACCCGTCCTGGTAGTAATCCACTCGTCAGAAGTATCTACGATCTTCGCAAGATCTTCATTGGTCATTACATCCTTCGGAAGGTAACCTTGTACTCCAGTAATTGCTGCTGTGATCTTTCCCATATTAATTAAATGCCTCGTTCACCTTTGACGCCAACCCAGAACGGGCAACATCGCCGGCATGTAAAATCATATTTTTAACGGCCACATCATTGGAAATACCGTGACCAATGATCACGTTTCCTTTAACTCCCAGAATTGGGGTGCCACCGTAATTTTCATAATTAAAGCGATCAAAGTACTCGTCTTTGATCCCTCTCATTTTCATTAAGGAATAAATTCCTTCTGCCTCCTTCAATACCACGTTACCAGTGAAACCATCACAAACAATGACATCTGCCTTGCCCATGAATATGTCTCTGCCTTCCAAATTTCCAATGAAATGGATATCATCTGATTCAGCCATTAGTTTATGAGCTGCAAGAGTCAGTAGGTTCCCTTTTGAATCTTCTTCTCCGATATTCAATAGAGCCACTCTCGGCTTTTCCACTCCATAAACGTTTTTGGAATAAAGGGTTCCAAGAACTGCAAACTGATACAAGACATCCGCTTTACAATCTGCATTCGAACCGACATCCAATAAAATGGTTTTCGATCCGTCAATCGCTGGTAAAGTAGACGTAATACATGGTCTGATGATTCCAGGAATTGTGTTGATCTTGTAGATGGAACCCACAAGCATCGCACCTGTGTTTCCCGTACTTGCAAACGCATTGATCTCTTTCTTAGCAAGCAGATCAAATCCAACAGCTATACTACTATTAGGCTTTTGAGGAATAGCTCGTGTAGGATGGTCATGCATCGTGATCACATCAGGAGCATGAACGATCTCATAATCCGATGGATCTTGATCCAACGACAAAAGGCCACTAGAGATCTGATCTCTGTCGCCTATCAACACGAGTTGAACATCGTTTGGAAGTTCCTTTTTGGCAAGAACAGCCCCTGAAATATTCGCATCAGGAGCAAAATCTCCACCTAAGATATCTATTCCTATCTTCATGAAAGAAGAGTCAGATTAGCGCAGATTAAACTGCTACTTCTTTTTCTGCTACAACTTTTCCTTTGTAATACAGTTTTCCTTCATGCCAGTAAGCATGGTGGAATAAATGAGGTTGCCCTGTCGTAGGACAAATAGCGATGTTATTCGCAACGGCCTTCACGTGAGTTCTTCTCTTATCACGTCTCGTCTTCGATATTTTTCGCTTAGGATGTGCCATTTGTACTTATTATTAACTGTTTAATTCAAATTTTTTAATGCTGACCAACGCGGATCAATCGGACCATCATCATCTCCCTCATCTTCTTCTTCATCCCAATCTCCATCCTCATCATCATCGTCCCATTCCTCGTTGTCATCGTCCCATTCTTCATCTTCGTCTTCATCGGCAACCAAAGAGTATTGGTTCAGAATTTCGATCATCTCCTCATTACATTCACCAGCTGGGTGAACAAATTTTGAAGGTAAGCTGACAGTAATTAACTCGTAAATACTATCTCTTACGTCGATCTCGTACTCATCCGGATGCAACACGATCAGTGTTTCATCATCAGATGGTTCGGTTCCAAACTTATAGATCAACTGAAAATCTCCTTTTACAGGAATTTCCACCTGATCCGTACAACGATCACATTCTACAGAAACGATTCCATCGGCTGAATAATGGCCGATCAACATTGTTTCCTTTTTTTCAAGCTCAAGTGTAACTGCCACTTTACCGCTTTGGATCATTGAGTACTCCCGGTCTTCAAAGAACGAATCATCGATCTGAAAATCAAACTTATGTGTCCCAATCTTTAGGCCCACAAAAGGTATTATATATTCCCTTTTTGATTTCAAATCGCTTGAAAATTGGGAGGCAAAGGTAACAATTTTAACTTAAACTGAATTCCTTTCCCTCTTTTTTTAATTTATATCGAAATTATTCGATCTCTTCTCCTTCTCTTTT
>SBFR01000058.1 GCA_006227105.1 Bacteroidota bacterium | reverse complement strand
CCTACATATTCTTTCTTGCCGCTCTGAGTGAGCACTTCTAAAAGGATCCCATTATTCTTACTGTTCAGTTTATTTGTCAGTTGCTCAACAGTTTCTATGGGTTCATTATTCACTTTTGTGATCACCATTCCTTCTTGAAGACCAAGCGACTTTAATTTACCGGCATTCAAGGTTTCGATCTTGACTCCATTCGTCACATTTAGTTCTTTCTTTTCTTTTGATGTGAGCTCTACGAAAGTTGCTCCCAAAGCCACATTTTTTCGGATCTCCTCTTTGGTGACAAGTTTTGTATCTCCGTCTTTATTTCGAAGAACGAGGTCTTTGATTTCTTCATCGCCACCTTTCTTTCTGATGGTGAGAGTTACCTTGTCACCAGGACGTCTTTTGCCGATTTCTTCCTGAAGTTCGGCTACTGAGTTCACTTCCTTGCTGCCCACTTTAAGGATCACTTCACCTTCTTTTATGCCCGCTTTATCGGCTGATCCGTCTTCAATCACTTTAGCAACGTATACTCCCTTTAAATTTGGAAGACTTTCTTTTTCTTTCAATTCCTGGTTGACATCTGAGATCTGCACTCCGAGATATCCTCTTTGTACAACTCCAAAGTCAATTAAGTCCCTCATTACTTTCTGTACCAGATTGACAGGGACGGCAAATGAATAACCGGAATAGCTACCTGTATAAGATGCTATAGCTGTATTGATTCCAACCAGCTCTCCTTTGGTGTTTACTAAGGCTCCACCACTGTTGCCTGGATTTACAGCAGCGTCAGTTTGGATGAATGATTCAATTGGCACACTAGATCCTGAGCTTCTATCGGCGAGCAAATTAATGTTTCTAGCCTTGGCAGAAACAATTCCTGCTGTTACAGTAGATGTTAAGTTGAATGGGTTTCCAACTGCAAGTACCCATTCTCCAACTTTAAGATTGTCACTGTTTCCAATGGCGATAGGAGTGAAGTCACCACCTTCAATTTTAAGGACAGCAATATCCGTTGAAGGATCTGCTCCAATGATCTTTGCCGTATATTTTGAGTTGTCATTTAGTATGACTTCAATTTCACTGGCATCTTCAATCACGTGATTGTTCGTTACAATATAGCCTTCAGATGAAACAATAACTCCAGAACCGGATCCTGCCCCATATTGTTTAAATTCACGCCCTCCGGCACCAGGACCAAAAAAGAATTCCTGAAAGGGATCCCTCTGAAAACTTGTCTTAACCACTTTTGTAGTGACGTGTACTACTGAATTGATGGTGTTCTCTGATGCATCAATGAAATTGGGCATGTTTACAGAGTTGTCCAAGCTGGTTAGCCTGCCATAATGTTCTCTGTTTCCATCTATTACTTCGTCGGAGAGGCTGCTGTATTCGTTGGTGTTGATCATCAGAAAAGCCCCCAGAGGCAATAATCCTCCTAACACTCCTAGTCCAATTGATTTTAAACTACTTTTCATACTATCCTGATTTTAAAATTTTGACACACGAATAACGCAAATTCTCTGCCATATGTTGCAGGTTTCTGTGTTAAAGATTGTTAAGCGATTTTGCAGGGAATATGGGGTATAAACACTACATTTGCTTCACTAGATGAAGACAATCTATTTTTCAAAATATCAAGGCACAGGGAATGATTTTGTTATGCTCAACAATATGAATGGGGAGTATGATTTTATCAATGAAAAGCACGTTCAGCTTCTTTGTAACAGAAGATTTGGAATTGGAGGGGACGGCTTGATTAAAATCAATAGATCATCAAAGAGTGCATTTGAAGTTGACTACTTCAATTCAGATGGGTCAAAGAGTTTTTGTGGAAATGGTGCCAGATGTTCTCTTGCATTTTCTGAATCCATCGGCATTCATATCCTGGATGTAGAGTTTAGCGCAATTGATGGTTTGCACCGAGGAGGGAAGGTGCGAGATCTTTACTGGGTGGAAATGCTTCCTGTTAAGAATATCGAAAAGGATCTTGAGAATTATATTCTGAATACTGGATCGCCTCATTATGTGCACTTCTGTGATGATGTGAAAAAGGAGGACATCGTACTGTATGGCAAACAAGTTCGATATTCTGAGCGATTTAAAACTGAAGGCATCAATGTAAATATTTCACAAGTCACAGGAAATGGCTTAAAGATCCGCACCTACGAGAGAGGGGTGGAAGACGAGACGTTGTCATGCGGTACGGGTGCAACTGCCTGTGCTTTGGCATACGCTGTTAAAGAAAACATGAATGGACATCATGAAATCGACGTTGATGTTGAAGGAGGTAAATTGAAGGTTTCTTTTGCCGGTTCAAGTTCTGAGGGATTTGATAATATCAGATTGATTGGTCCGGCTCAATTGGTTTTTGAAGGTGAATTCTATTTGGATTGATAAAGTAGAGCATAAAAGTTCGGTTGATGAGATCGAATTAACTTCAGGAATTTATCTCTGGGTATGGCACGCAAATAAAATACCACCGCATATCGGAGTTTCTCAAGGGGGACAATATTTTAGTCTTAAATCAACTGGAAAAGATTCCAATTTGCCAGTGGGGAAAGTACTCGAGATTCTCACCAGAAAAAAGATTCCATCCCTTCTTGTTCATTGTGATCTTCAGGTTGAATCCATTCAGCAATTTTTCAAGGATTATCAAAGTGCTGATGGAATAGATATTACCTGTTTATCTCCTGTTATTGATCTTGTCTATAAGGATAGCCGAAAGATCACATTACATGTTTTATTGGACAATCTATTTCAAGCCAATAAGATCAAATCAATTTATGCAGTACATTTAACTGAAGATTACAAAGGTTTGGAGGAGTATGATCGAGAGGTAATCAATCAACGAATAAAGAATCTGAAAAATGCTAAAGGGAAAAAGCGTCTACCTGAGGTCTGTTGAGTCATCTGATGCGACGCGTTTAATGCTTTGGGAAAATAATCCTGAACACTGGAAAGTGACAGATACTGAAGTACCTTTTTCCATGCAGGGGATTCTTCAGTTAATTGAACAGCAGCAGCATATACGATCCACAGGAATGTTGCGACTAATGATCTGTTTGAACGAAAATGACGAAGCCATTGGTGCTGTAGATCTTTACGATGCTGATTTTAGACATTCACGAGCAGCTGTAGGGATTTTGATTGGCGATAGTCAACATAGAAATAAGGGATATGCCAGCGAGGCTCTTGACTTGATTGTTGTCTATGCCAGGAAACTATTGTCGTTAGAGAATTTATATGCTTCTGTGCAAGCGGATAACCATGAAAGCTTGACACTGTTCAATAAATGCGGATTTACGGAAGTAGGGAGAAGAAAGAATTGGTTCTTTCACAAGAAAGAGCGTATTGATGAAGTAATGTTTCAATTATGTCTAAACGAAGATTGATCTTTTTAGCTGGGGTCTCAATAATTGTTATTGGATCTTTAATTCTTCTTCCTAAAATTCTCCTCTTTTCAAAGAGTAGAAAAACGACAATCAATCAAACGGAAAAAGCAGTCTATCTTTCTGAATCGACTGATCTGGAAGATTTGGCGAATATGCTTTTTGAGCAAGAAATAATAGACGATATTGATGCATTTATTGCCGTTGGTGATTACAAAGGATTAAATGAGGAAAGTATTGCTTTAGGGAAATACATTATTTCACCTGGTGTTCAGTATCGTAATGTCTTGAATGGGTTCAAATTGAATTCAGCAGGAAATGGGAATGCTGAAGTTGAAGTAGAGGTCACTTTCAATAAATGCAGAGATCTGAAAGAACTTGCAGGTAAAGCCACCAGACAGATTTATATCGATAGTGCCACGCTGATCAATTATCTTCAAGAAAGCGAGGTAATGGAAAAATATGGTTTTTCAGCAGAAGAATTTCCAGCCATGTTTTTACCCAATACTTATCGAATGTATTACGATACTGATGAGAAAGTGTTTGTAGATAAAATGGCTCAGGAGTTTAAAAATTTCTGGTCTCCGGAACGCAAAGAAAAACTCAAGAATATAGGTCTGAAGAGTCCATCTCAGGCTACGACGCTAGCGAGTATTGTTTATGGAGAACAAGATAGGATTCCTGATGAATGGCCTACGATCGCAGGATTATATCTGAATAGGATTCAACAAGGAATTCGATTGCAAAGTGATCCAACGTTCAAGTTTTGTTGGGGAGATCAATTAAAAGGGGTTCAGCGTTTATTATTCGAACACCGAGATATAGACTGTCCATACAATACCTATAAGATTGATGGTCTTCCTCCTGGCCCAATTAACTTGCCACCGGCGCAGGTGGTTGACGCGGTCTTAAATGCCGAAAAACACGATTATATTTTCATGATGGCAAAGGCGGATTATTCTGGTCGTCATGACTTTTCGAAAGAATATGCAACTCATTTGAACTTTGCTAGAAAATACCAGAAGTGGTTGGCAAATGAACTCAAAAAACAAAATTGACAGGATGCTAAAAAGAAGGACATTTTTTAAGCTTGGACTAGTGGGAACAGCAATTGGTTTGACAAAACCGCTTGAGGCAGGGGAGCTATTAAAGAAATCGATCGAATCTGAGCCAAAACGAACCACCCCGATTGTCATTTCTACTTGGAATCACGGTTTAGCCGCAAATGCAGAGGCTTGGAAGGTGCTGGAAAACGGAGGTTCTGCGATTGATGCAGTTGAAAAAGGAGTAAGAGTAACTGAGGCAGATCTGACCAACAGAAGTGTGGGGATTGGTGGAATGCCAGACAGAGATGGTCATGTAACATTGGATGCGTGCATAATGGATGACAAATCGAGATGTGGATCTGTCGCTTTTCTTGAAGGGATAGATCATCCGATAAGTGTAGCAAGAGCGGTAATGGAAAAGACTCAGCATGTTATGCTTGTAGGTGAAGGTGCTCGACAATTTGCATTGGATCAAGGTTTTCAGAAGATCAAGACGCCAATCCCTGAAGTTAAAAAACAATGGAAGGAATGGAAAAAAGAACAAAAGGAATTATTGAAACGACCTGAGATCAACCATGAAAATCACGACACCATCGGAATGCTTGCTATGGATTCACACGGTAATTTAAGTGGAGCATGTACGACAAGTGGTTGGGCGTATAAAATGCATGGAAGAGTGGGGGATTCGCCAATCATTGGTGCAGGTTTGTTTGTCGACAATGAAATAGGAGCAGCTTGTGCTACGGGTCTGGGAGAAGCCATTATTCGAATAGCAGGTAGTCATACAGTCGTTGAATTGATGCGTCAAGGATATTCTCCAATGGATGCGTGTCGCTTGGCGGTTGAAAGAATCATTTCCAAGCATGACGATCTGACAAATTTGCAATGTTGTTTTCTGGCAATTGATAAGAATGGAAATGTCGGAGCTCATTCAGTTTACAATGGTTTCAACTACGCTTTAAAGATGGTAAATACTGAAAAAATGGTTGATTCACCTTTTAACAGGAATTGGTAAGATGTTGAGATTATTCTTTTTGAGTTCAATAACTTTTTTAATGACAGATTATTCATTTGCCCAAAGGGTGCTGAACTGGGAATTTAAGCATCCTGTGTCCAATGAATGGATCAATGCTGGAGAAAAGGGATCTGTTCAGGAGGTGTTGATTGCGAAAGGCGATCTTCCTGATCCTTTTTATGGAAAGAATGAGGAGAAATTTGGTTGGATCGAAGACCATACCTGGGAATTCAGATCTTCATTTGATCTTACGGATGCTCAATTAACTAGTGAATTCATTGAATTGGATTTTCAATGGATCGATACATATGCGGATATTTATTTAAATGATTCGATCTTATTTTTTGCGAGTAATTCTTTTCGACCGTATATTGTCAGACTAAATAAAGATCAACTAAAGGCAAAGAATGAATTAAAGGCGATCTTCTACCCACCGGTGATCTACCATAAGGAAATGTACGACAGCGCAAAGTATCATCTTCCTGCACCGAATGATGTTCATCCCATTGCCGTAGCTCCTTATACAAGAAAACCTCAATATCAATTCGGATGGGATTGGGCACTCAGGATGAATACATTAGGTTTTATAAAGCCAGTTAAATTGTTGATCTCAGAACAACCAAGGGTCACATCGAAAAATATAACAACGAATTCAATTTTAGACGATGAAGCTCATCTGACGCTGATGCTTGAATTTACTCAGCCATTACTTGACGGATTCGTATGGAAGAGTGAGTTGTTCGGTGAAGAAAAATTTGAGACAGGTGCGAAGAAAGTAACGCGTGAAGTTTGGATGGAGCAGCCAAAACTTTGGTGGCCTAACGGTCAAGGCGAACAGAATTTGTACGATGATATTTGGACAATTTCAGACATTAAAGGGAATGTACTTTATCAAATCCCGGTGAGATTTGGTGTTCGTACCTCAGAGCTTATCCAGGAAACTGACCAATGGGGTACGAGTTACGTGATCTCTGTAAATGGCCGTCGCATTTTTTGCTTGGGGGCCGATTATATACCCCAGGATATATTTCCTTCAAGGGTAAAAGATGAAGATATTGTCCGGATGGTGGAGAATATGAAATCATCGAACTTCAATATGGTGAGAGTGTGGGGTGGAGGATATTACCCTGAAGACATTTTTTATGAAAAATGTGACGAGTTGGGAATTATGGTTTGGCAAGATTTCATGTTTGCATGTGCCATGTATCCGGGTGATCAGGAGTTCTTGCACAGTATTGAAGAAGAAATTAATTATCAGATTCCAAGAATTTCATCACATCCTTCGGTGGTTTTATTTAATGGTAACAACGAGGTTGATGTGGCTTGGAAAAATTGGGGATTTCAAGTGAGATACAATATTTATGGTAAGGATGCTAAGGAAGTGGAAAGAAGCTATGAGAGAGTGTTCCAGCAATTATTGCCATCTATGGTGAGTAAATATACGACGACGCCATATGTGCATACTTCTCCACTTAGTAATTGGGGTAAAGATGAATTTTATGATCATGGTTCTCAGCATTATTGGGGAGTATGGCATGGAAAAGACCCAATGGAGAATTTTGCACTGAAAGTAGGACGCTTCAACGCTGAATATGGGTTTCAAAGTTTTCCTGAGTATTCGACGTTAAGTACTTTTTCGACAAAAGATGACTGGGATGTGCAATCAGAAGTAATGAAGCACCACCAGAAAAGTTATGTCGGGAATTTGATGATTCTGAAGCATGCTAAATTGCTGTTCGGAATGCCAGAGACGTTTGAAGATTTTGTTTATTATTCGCAATTAACTCAGGCGACTGCTGTGAGTATGGCAGTTACAGGACATCGTCTTGATGCACCCAGATGTATGGGTACTTTGTATTGGCAGTTAAACGATTGCTGGCCGGCTCCAACCTGGTCCTCAATGGACTATTATTATAATTGGAAAGCGTTGCAGTATTGGGTGAAAAAGGATTATCAGTCGGTTGCAGTTTTATCAACAGGTAAAGGCGTCGAATCAAAATATCATCTTGTTTCGGATGTTCTTGACACATTCATGTGCCAGCTGAGTTATTCCGTGTTTGATCTGAACGGAAAACTATTGTTTACCAATGATGCTGGACAATTGGTTAAAGGCTTTGAAAGATCAACGATTTGTATGAAACCGCTGGAAGAGTTAAAAGACATAAATACGTTAATAGCCTTTGAATGGAAGGACCAAAGCGGACAAATTTTAAGAAGATCCTTTTCCAGACTTGTTAAAGATTACACCATGGCAAATGAGAATGATGTAGTTATGGATCTCAGGGATGTTGGTGAGGGAAATTATGTCGTAAACGTCAAGATTAAAAAATACGTACGAAATTTTTGGATCATTGCTGAAATTCCAGGTGTAGAATTTGAAGATAATTTCATAGATCTTGTTCCAGGTGAATACACGTTTAGGATTAAATCTGTTGAACCGCTCAAAAAGGAACAGCTCAGCGCAAAATGGATGTAATTATTTCCTTTGAAAATAATACCATGGTAATTATATTTGCACCATGAAAATTGAAGATATAATTCAGACCAACTTCAAGTCGTCTCAGCAAAAGGCAATCGTAAACCTTCGCTATACGTCAAATTTTCTTGGTAATATCCAAAACAACTTCATGGCCCAGTATGACCTGACCATGCCTCAATTCAATATTCTAAGAATTCTTCGTGGAGCTAAATCTGCATTGAATGTGAACAGTGTCAAAGATAGAATGGTTGAGAAGTCTCCTAACACCACCCGATTGATGGATAAATTGATCGAGAAAGGATTGATCGAAAGAGTGAGGTGCAACGAAGACAGAAGAGTGGTATATGTCGAGATCACCAAGAAAGGACTTCAACTTCTTTCTGAAATAGATATCAAACTTGAAGCAAATTCAATAATGGATCTGAATTTGACCGATCAGGAATCTGAAATGCTTTCAGACCTGTTAGACAAAGTAAGAGGATCCTTTAGCAAAGAAATTTAACGTGAGAAACATTATAGTAGTTTTTACATTCCTGGCTTTTTATTTTTCAATGAATGCACAGGGTGGTAAACAAAACATGGGAATCTTATCTGTAAGGATCATAGATCACCAATCTGCGCAACCCATTGAATACGCCTCTTTCAGGCTTATGAATTCTTCAGACTCCACAGTGAGAACAGGAGCGTACTCGGATGTGAATGGAAAAGTCGCAATCGAAAACATTCCATATGGAAAATACTTTGGTGTGATCTCCTTCACTGCTTACATGAATGACACCATTCGAGGAATTGAATTGAGTGCTGATATTCCTTCGGCAAACCTGGGTACAGTGAAAATAAAACTGGATAATTCTCTCAATCTGGATGAAATCAAGGTTGTTGGGACACTTGATGTACTCAAGGCCGGTATTGATAAGAAAGTGTATAATGTCGGTGAAGATCTATCTGTGAGAGGAGGGTCTGCAAATGACGTTCTAAATAATATTCCTTCTGTAGAAGTGGATCAGGAGGGAAATATCATGTTGAGAGGAAATGGAACGGTTACCGTATTGATCGATGGTAGGCCAAGCAGTTTGAGCGGGGGTAATGGTAAAACACTACTCGACGCATTGCCTGCAGGTTCAATAGAGAGAATCGAGGTAGTAACCAACCCTTCTGCTAAATATGATCCGGATGGAACTTCGGGCATTATCAATATTGTATTGAAAAAAAATAAACTCAAAGGGATCAATGGAATGTTCTCATTAAATGCTGGATCGGGTAACTTTGATGGTGGGAATACTATTGATGGATCGGCTTCTTTGAGTTATCGAAATGCCAAAGTGAATTTATTTGGGACGTATTCAGGAAACTATCTTGAAGGTTACAGGAATAATTATTCAGATGTTGAGCAGATCTTTTCGGATGGATCAGTATTGATCATTGATCAGAATAGAGTTGGTACGGATCTGAATGCAGGGCAAACATTAAATATGGGCGCTGATTTTTACATTAAGCCTCGGAATGTTATTGGATTTACCATGACCGGAAGTTTAGGTCAAAGAGACAGAACTGGTGACCAGTGGAATAGAACGGCCGATGGAAATGGAAATGGACTCCAATTATGGAATAGATACTCCTTGGATCCGTCGAGTAGAAAAAATCTTGATCTTAACCTTAATTACAAGCATGATTTCAAGGAAGATCGAGGTGATCTTATTTTTGATGTCAATCAGTCACTCGGAGAAGAAAATATTGAAGGATATTATTTACAGGAATACTTTTCGCTGGATACGGTATCGCTTGGTCAACCAGTGATTGATCAACGATTGACTAATTTTGAGACCAATAACATTACTACCGCTCAATCTGACTTCACTTATCTGTTTCCGAAGATCGCCAGCCGAATGGAGGCTGGTGCTAAAATGATCATGAGGGCTCAAAGCGTAGATACGTACTCTGAATCAAGAACGTCTTCAGCAGATCCTTATCTGGAAGACACACTCGCTAATTTTATTTACAATTACGACGAAAGGATCTTTAGTGCATATGGAATCTTTGGCCAGGAGAGGGGGAAATGGAAATATCAGGGTGGTTTGCGCATAGAAAAGGCTTACCAGATTCCAGACCTTGTGAGTGACTCTATTCGTATCGTAAACGATTACTTTAATTTATTTCCATCGGCACATATTCGATACGCTTTGAAAGATAAAAATGAATTGAGCTTAAGTTATAGCCGAAGGATTAGTCGAGCTGGCGCCGATCAATTGAATCCATTTACGAGTTATGCAGATCCCTACAACTTGAGAAGAGGTAACCCATATCTTCAGCCTGAGTTCATTGACTCATATGATTTGGGATATTCAATCGAGAAAAAGAAATTAACTCTTACAACAAGTATTTTTTATCGCTACACGACAGGTGTAATTACCAGAGTTAAATTGTTCTATGAAGACAATACGTCAGCCATGACTTTCAATAACATTAACAAAAGTCATAGTACAGGATTCGAAGCGGTTGTGGTTTATAAACCTTTTACTTGGTGGAGGAATACGATCTCTGGGAATGTGAACTATATGCAATACGTGGATGAAGGAAATGAATTGCTGTTCAATACACAAAGCTACAACTGGAGTTTAAAATATTCTGGATCGGTTGATCTTTGGAAAAAGACAGCAACTCTTCAGTTGAACTACAATTACAATGCTCCAAGAATAACAATTCAAGGTGTGGCTCAGCGCAAAGGAGCTCTAAACCTTTCGGGTGAAAAGAAATTTAAAGATGGAAAGATAAGTCTTGGATTTAGAGTGACTGATATTTTCAACAGACAGGGATTCTATCTGAAGATCGATCAACCTTCCATATATCAGGAGTCAACCTTCAAATGGTTGACGAGAAGATATTACATCACGTTCAGTTACAAATTTGGTAAGCTGGAGATGTCTAAATCCAAAGGCGGATCAGGAGGAGATGGGGGATTTGATATGTAAGATTACTTACTTGTTTTGGATTTTATCCCCAGACCAAGTAAGGCTTGATCAAAACTACCATACTTCTTAACTCCCTTTTTTCCTTGATTGGAAAGGACTTTTCTAATGTCAATTTTTGTCTTCATGGCTGTAAGTTTAAATTGATTATTAAATCAAAGTAGCCAATAATTGTACCATTCCTATGACGATTGATTTTAAAGACAAGTTGGCTGAGTAGCAAGATGTTTTTTCTTTTTTAACTGTCAAAGTGTTCGCGAATCAACTTTTCTTCAAGTTCAATCACGTCTCCAGGCTGAAGGTCCTTCAGTGAGAAAGGACCAATTCTGTATCTGATCAAACGTAAAGTCGGGAAACCTGTTTTGGCTGTCATTTTTCTGACTTGTCTGTTTTTTCCCTCTGTCAATGTAAGGCTGATCCACGAGGTCGGAATTGATTTACGATATCTGATAGGAGGGATCCTTTCATTGATAGTAGGGGGAGAGATCTTCTTACACCTGGCTTTTGCAACCCTAACTTGAGAACCTTTGTGCTCTATCTCAATAATTCCGGATTCCAATAAAAGAATGGCCTCTTGATTTATATCATTTTCGACTTGAACCCAATACTCTTTTTCCCATTTGGATTCCTTCGAAAGAACCTTAGTTTTAAATCGATTATCGTTTGTGAGAAGCAGAAGACCTTCGCTATCCTTGTCAAGTCGTCCGATTGAGTAAACGTCTTTAGGGAAATTGAATAGTTGTCCGAGTAAAAGATCATCTTTTTCGCCCGTAAACTGTGAGAGACAGCCGTAAGGTTTATTTAACAGGAAGTACCTGTAAATCATTGTTGTTTCTTACAAGTATAAATGAATGCAGGAGGAAAATTCTTGATAGTGAATCCAATTTTTACATCTTGAAAAACGTGCTTAATTTGCTTCTTTGCTAACAAGGAGTATTGAAATTGAACATATTTACCATATTCAGTCAATGACCTGTTGGATGCTTGAAGAATGGAAACTCTAAGTTCAGTTGGGAACATTGCTAGTGGGAGGGAAGAAATTACAAGATCAGCTTTACCGAGATTGTATTGACTAAGATATTCTTCAATTTTTTCTGCTGTATCATGAATGATATGCACTCTCGGATCATCAAATTTATTCTTCAGTTGATTATAAAAAAGATCGTTCAATTCAAAAACCAACAGAGTTGCCTCAGGGTGCATTTTCTCAAGAATTAGCCCAGTGAATACTCCAGTGCCTGGTCCAAGTTCAACCACCACCCTAGCATTTTCGAAGTCAAGGTCACGGATCATTCTTGCTCCCAAAGATTTTGAGCTGGGAGATAATGCCCCTACCATTTGTTTATCCTTCCAAAACTGCTTTAAAAACGAACTTGTACTGTCCATGACAAAATTATCTGATCGCTAATTTATTATTATTTATCACCGCTAAAACGGACCCTGTTAGAGGTTTTCCAACAAATGGACTGTTAGTAGTATTTGAAATCAGATCTGATTTCTCAAAAAGGTATTGAGTTCTTGGGTTGAATACAGTAAGGTCAGCTTTCGCTCCTTCCTGTATTGGTTGAACAGGAATTTCAGCGATCAATCTGCTTTTTATAGAAATAGACTCGATGATCTTATGTAAGTCAGCTTCTTTACAAGCTAAAAGTGCTCCAAACGCAGTTTGTAATTGCAATCCCCCAAATGAAGCGTTATCAAATTCGACATCCTTTTCTTCTTTGTCCATTGGTCTATGATCACTGCAGACTGTGTCCAGAGTACCATCCTTTAATCCATCCCATAAGGCAATACGGTCTTCTTCACGTCTTAATACCGGCATTACTTTGAAATCTGATTCAAAGCCAAGCACAGCTTTTTCATTATAAACGAGATTCATCAAGTTTACATCAGCAGTAACATTCAAGCCTTTCTCCTTTGCTTTTCTGATCTGATCTACACTTTCCTTGCAAGAGATTCCTGTTAAATGCAATTGTCCCCCAGTATATTCCAATAGTCTCAAATTTCGTTCAATCTGAATGGATTCGGCTACTGCGGGATCAGCCTTTAATCCTGTTCTGGTAGAGGCCTCACCTTCATTGACCATTCCTTTTCCAGCTAATGAATGATCTCTTGAAAAAGCTATGACCTTTCCATTGAAGTTTTTGCTGTATAAAAGGGCACGATACATAATACCCGAGTTTACAGGATGTAGATCATCAGAAAACAATCGAACACCACTGGAATACATGTCGAACATTTCTGCGAGGTTTTCTCCTTTCAATCCTTCGGTTATTGCACCGATCGGATTAATTGAAGTTACATGTCCATCACCTTTTCTAAGCAAATATTCTACCTCAGTTTTACCATCAACCGGAGGATTAGTAGAAGGTAATACGCATACATGCGTATACCCGCCATATGCAGCGGCATCAAGACCTGATTCAATTGTTTCTTTATGTTCTTCTCCCGGATCACAAAAATGAGCCTTTAGATCCACCCATCCTTGAGAAACGTGTAGGTTCTCGCTTTCAATTAGATGATCGGCGTCTTCATGAATATCCGATTCGATTCTGTCAATAATTCCATCCACGATCAAAATGTCTTTAACATTTCCGTTAAAATCTGATTTTGGGTCAAGAATAGTTGCTTTTTTGATGAGGATCTTCATAATGTTTACTTCCAGAATTTTAATAATGCGATTTCAGTAAGCAGAAAAATCAATGCGAAAATGACAAATAGTCTCCAATATTCAAATGGTTTCTCAAGATCAATATCAACAGAACTTTGGCCTTCAGCAACCAATTTCACTGAAACATTAGGAATATCAGCGTTTTCAAAAGCTTCGCTGACTTCATTTTGGTTGAAAAGTTCAACTTTACTCTCTCTTCGATCGTTGTTGACACTTATGAAACCTATTCTGGTATCATCGATGATCTCAAAGATTCCTGCTTTCAAGGTTTCCATTGCTTCTGTGCCACTTAAAGATATCGTGTGGACTGAACCGCGCAAATCATTTTTTGGAATGAACTCTGACTTTTCGCCCTTTAATTGAACAGGTCTTTCCGTTTTTGATTTGTTATATATCGGATAAACTGTCTCTTCACCTATAGTCACGTAAAGAGGGCTTTGGCGTTTGCTTAATTCACCTGCTCTAAGTATGATGGAAGGGAATAACGAATTAGAAGTAAATGATCCAAATGTTTCATCTAACGATGAACATAACAAGTAGGAAGTACCTGAATGACTTGATTTAACAAATAATGGTTTTCCACTTTGAAGTTCGATTAAGTTGATGGATGAGGAGTTAGACGGATTCACATTGAATGTCTTCTTAAATACATTCATGCTGATGTCCGCCTTTTCTTTATCGAACATTCCTTTGAAAAATGGATCTTTATAGGTGATCGTTCTGATTTTGTTTCCGTTCTCAGAAATTCCTGTGATCAATGGAAGACGCAGTTTCTGTGAAAGCGAATTCCAGGAAACGTAATCAGGCTTAGGACCGGGTATTAGAAAAACTGAGCCACCTCCGCCTGTGAATTCATCCAGCATGGAAACAACACCGGAGCTGGGATCGTTGAGGCCATTCAAGATAACAAGGTCAACGTTTGAAAAGTCATTCAGGGTAATTTCATTAACACTCTTTTCCTTGGTAACATAGTAGCTTTCAAGGTCCAGAATTGATTTGATATTGTGACTTTCGTTTTCCTCATTGATCACGAGAACTTGACAGCTTTTGTCAATGGAATATGAGAAATAAAATTCGTCATCCCAAAATAGTTGTTTGTCATTAACGGTAATCGTTCCATTGAACTGACCCGTTTTCTTTTCAGTGTAACTTATACGGGAATCGGTATGATTATTAGAAGGGATATCCACAAAAACATCTTTGACCAAATCCCCAATTCTAATTGAAACTTCGACATTGGTCAAGTCCTCAGAACCTTCGTTAACCACTCGAAAATTGAGCTCACTAAGCTGACCTGGTTTTCTTACCGGATTGCTGAACCAAAGGGTGTCAATGTAAAGATTTGAAAATTCCTGAGGAGAATAAACAATTGGATAGTAATAGGCCGAGCTATCCGATTTAAGTTTTGAAAGACCTGAAGAATTCTTTTGAAAATCAGACAATATCACGTGTTGAACTGTTCCAATTCTTGTTTCTTGTTTTTCTGCTTGTTGCAAAGCCACTTTTTGCCACTCAATGACTTGAGGAATTTCCCTTCTTAGACCGATGGGTTCGACCTTATCAAGGTAGGAGAGTGCTTCAACTTTGGAAACCAATCTTTTTTCAATCCCATTCAATAAATTGGAACATACCATGAAAAGTACATTGTCCGGTGAACGCTCGATTATTTTTCTAGCTGTTTCACGAGCTTCTGAGATCAATTCACCTTCAGTTCCTTTCGCGGTCATAGAAAATGAATTGTCAAGATAGATACAAACTACATTCTTTCCTCCATTTAATTGATCCTTAACAGGAATATAGGGCTGTGCGAAGGCAAGGATCAAAGAAGAGATCATTAATAATCGAGCAGCAAGGACCAATAAATGTTTGAGATTCTTTGTTGATCGGGTTTCCTGGTCGACCTTCTTAATAAACTTGAGACTAGAAAAGTAAAGCGTTTTGTAACGTCTGAAATTGAAAAGATGAATAACCACTGGAACCGATAATGCTGCAAACGCCCATAAGAACTCAGGGTAAACGAATCTCATACTCCAAAAATAGCTAAAATTCAGGTAAAATTGTAGGTTCCCTTGAGGTGTTTAAAACTTTTCAAAAGCACCAATTCCAAACAATGCAAAGTCATATTTAACTGGGTCTTCTGGATCGAATTCTCTCAAGACTGACATAAGTTCTTCTAACGCCTTCCAATCGTCTTGTTTTCGGTTCAGTAAACCAAGATCTCTGGCATTTCGAGAGGTATGTACATCAAGAGGTAAGTAGAGTTCCTTTGGTGATATTGATTCCCAGATTCCAAAATCCACTCCCTTTTGATTTGAACGGACCATCCATCTCAGGAACATGTTGATTCTTTTGCAAGCAGAATTTCTTGATGGGTCGGCGATGTGCTTTTCACTGCGTTGAAAGTGAGGAGGGGATAGTAACATGGATCGAAACAATAAGATTCGTTTTGCCATTTCAAGTGTTTGATTGCCTCCAAATGACTGCTCCAAACCACCATTATGGCAGATATAATTCAATCCGCGAAAAAAAGTGGTAAGATCCTCACTGTTAAAGGTCCTGTGGGTAAATTTATAGTCCTTTTTTGGTGAATATTCCATAATGAAATCAAAAGGAGATTCACCCATGATTGAAAGAAGCCGTTCGCCGCTGGTAATGATCATTTTTCGATTTCCCCAGGCAATTGTGGCAATGAGGAATCCCGCGATCTCAATATCTTCCTTTCGGTGAAACCTGTGCACCAGTTGAATTGGATCCGTTTCAATAAACGAAGGTGACTCGTAGAGTTCAGCTTTATGATCGAGAAAGTCTTTTAGTTCATTGCGATTCATCAGCTGATGAAAATACCGTCCTTCATTACGAGTTTTCTATCGGACATATTGGCCAGGGCTTCGTTATGTGTAACGATTACGAAGGTTTGACCAAATTCATCTCTTAGATCGAAGAATAACTGATGCAATTCTGCAGAATTTTTTGAATCCAGATTTCCTGAGGGTTCATCAGCGAAAATGATCTTAGGAGAATTGATCAAAGATCTGCAAACGGCAACTCTTTGCTGTTCTCCTCCTGAAAGTTCGGAAGGTTTATGTTCTGCTCTGTTCTCAATTCCGAGCTTAGCCAATAGTGCTGTCCCCCTTTTTTTTGCGTCTGACATGTTGTCTCCACGGATAAGGGAGGGAAGAATGATGTTTTCAAGAGCTGAAAATTCTGGTAATAGCTGATGAAATTGAAAGATAAATCCAATTGAACGGTTCCTGAATCCTGACAATTTGCTTGCAGATAACTGAAATGGATCAGTTCCATCAATCATTAGGCTTCCGCTGTCAGGTTTATCCAGAGTTCCTAAAATTTGCAGTAACGTCGTTTTTCCAGCTCCTGAAGATCCTACAATTGATACAACTTCCTTATGTTCAATGACAAGATCAATTCCTTTGAGGATTTCAAGTGTGGAATACTTTCGAACGATATTTTTTGCCTCGAGGATCATTTTTTCAATTTGAGACTATGTCCCATTTTATCTCGTTTGGTCTTCAAGTAAAGCTCATTATGGGTATTACTTTCGATCTCAAGTGGCACATTTTCAACGATCTCAAGCCCGTAACCCACCAAGCCAGTTCGTTTTGTCGGGTTGTTGGACATCAGACGCATTTTAGAAATACCTAAATCGCGAATGATTTGAGCACCGATCCCATAATCTCTTTCATCCCCTTTAAAGCCAAGCTTTAAATTAGCTTCCAGGGTATCATAGCCTTCTTCCTGAAGTTTGTATGCCTTGAGTTTATTCATAAGGCCAATTCCTCTGCCTTCCTGATTCATGTAGATAATTGCTCCTTTTCCTTCTTCTTCGATCATTTCCATTGCTTTATGAAGTTGAGGGCCACAGTCACAACGGCATGAACCAAAAATATCTCCGGTTAAACAAGAAGAATGCACTCTCACAAGAATTGGTTCATCGGAATTCCAAGTTCCTTTAATAAGGGCTAGGTGTTCCTGACCGGTATTCTTTTCCTTGAACATCACAAGATTGAAATCACCGAAAGAGGTTGGCATTTGCACATCAACAACTCTGTCGATGAGTGATTCATTTTTTATTCTGTACTTGATCAGGTCCTCAATGGAAACTATTTTGAGGTCAAATTTATCCGCGATTTCAAGAAGTTGAGGTAGTCTTGCCATTGTACCATCCTCATTGAGGATTTCAACAATCACTCCAGCAGGTTCAAATCCTGCTAATCTTGCAAGATCGATCGCTGCCTCGGTATGTCCGGCTCTTCGTAATACACCTCCTTTTTTTGCTCTCAAAGGAAAGATGTGTCCAGGTTTCCCCAGGTCTTCTGGTTTTGTAGAGGGATCGATCAGTGCCTTGATGGTTTTGTAACGGTCAGAGGCAGAGATTCCAGTAGTACAGCCGTGTCCGATAAGGTCAATTGAAACTGTAAATGGCGTTTCATAAGTGGCAGAATTGCTCTTCACCATTAATTCAAGACCTAATTCATCACAACGTTCTTCCACAAGCGGAGCGCAGATCAATCCTCTTCCATGTGTGGCCATGAAATTGACGATCTCCGGTGTTATGTTTCTCGCTGCAGTAAGGAAATCACCTTCATTTTCACGATCCTCATCATCTACGACGATCACTACTTTTCCATTTTTGATCTCTTCAATTGCCTCTTCTATACTGTCCAGTCTGCTTTTCATATCGTTATGTTGCGCATTGCAAAATTAGTGATTTAATTGCTTTGGCTTATATCTCTTTTAAGCTTCTGGGTACTATTCTCACTTAATGAACATATTTATTTATCTTCGTGCAACCGGAATTTTCATGGCAAACGAGATCATCATAACAATTTGTACTCTATTATTGGTCGCATATATTTTCGATCTAACTGCGAGTACTACAAAAATTCCTTCGGTAATTCTTCTTTTAGGACTGGGATATCTTGTGAACCATGCATCTATGATGTTTCAAATTGGGATTCCGGATCTATCCGCTTTATTGCCTGTATTTGGAACGGTTGGATTAATCCTAATCGTTCTTGAAGGTTCTCTGGAGCTGGATCTAAAAGAGTCAACCATCCCGATCATCAAGAAATCACTTTTCATGGCGTTTGTTCCTATGATGATATTCGCATTTGGACTGGCCTATGCATTTCATATTTATGGTGGATTCGGATGGAGAGAAAGTTTGACCAACGCAATTCCTTTCTCTATCATTTCTAGCGCGATTGCCATCCCCAGTGTAAGTCATCTCGGCCCGGAGAGGAAATCATTTGTGATTTACGAAAGTAGCTTGTCTGATATTTTTGGTGTGATCTTTTTTAATTTCCTATTAAGAAATCCGGAGATAAATGTGACTTCATTTATTGATTTCTTCTTTCAGATCATCATCATTTTTGTCATATCTGTAGTAGCGACAATTGGCTTGTCGATAATGTTGCGAAAACTAAAACATCACATTAAGTTCGGTCCGATATTGATTCTGGTGGTATTGATCTATGCAGTTTCTAAACTATATCATTTACCTGCCCTTTTGTTCATTATGCTTTTTGGATTGTCGATCGGTAATCTTGATAAGCTAAAGGAAAATAAATGGGTGTCCAGATTGAAGCCTTTGAGAATGAAAAGGGAAGTTTTTCGTTTCAAGGATATCGTTATTGAGGCTACATTTTTGATTCGGGTACTTTTCTTCTTACTATTTGGTTTCCTGATCCAAACAGAGGAGATCTTGAATTTGGAAACGTTGAAGTGGGCAGGAGCAATTGTGGGTTCAGTTGTGTTGCTGAGAGCAATAACATTACTAGTCCTTCGATCTGATGTTCTGCCGCTAATGTTTATTGCACCAAGAGGTTTGATCACGATCTTGTTGTTCGTATTGATTCCATCTGATGAAATGATCCCTTTTGTAAACAGATCTTTGGTTATTCAAGTGATCTTGTTGAGTGTTATTGTAATGATGCTTGGGCTGATGTTTGCTAAAAGGAAAAAGACTTCTGAGAAAATCGTCCACGTCTTGAACGATCAAGCTACACCAATTGAAGACAGCGAGAATAAAGGTGATTAAAGTCATGTTTATCTGTTATCTGATTGTCTAATTTCGTTACCTGATTCTATTGATATGAGACTTTATTTGTCAATAATAGTACTGTCATTTCTAATCACTTCATGCGGTGAGGAAAGGAAATCGACGAATGTTAAACAGCGTGATCTGGTGGAATCCGTATATTCTTCGGTAAATATTGAGCCCCAAATTCTGTATGTAGTAAATTCAGCCACACCAGGTTATATTCAAGAGATCTTCAAAAATGCCGGTGATCACGTAAAAGTTGGAGAGCCTGTGATATCAATTCAGGACGATCCGACCAAATTACAACTGGATAATGCTCGTTTATATACCGAACAGGCTCAAAGAAATTTGAAATCTGATTTTTCGGCTTTGGAAGATGTTAAACTTGAGATCAGTAATCTGGCATTGAAACGTAAAAACGATTCATTGAATTTCACTAGGGTGAAAACGTTAACTATGAAGGATCTAGCGACGACTCAGGAACTTGAACAGGCAGAGCTTTTGTTTCAAACATCCAAATCCGCGCATGTGGGAGCTGTAAAGCGGTACAAAAGGATGAAAAAAGATTTGGAGACAGCTGTAATGCAAGCCCAAAACAACATGAAGACTTCTCTTTCTCGAAGTGGCGATCTGATCATTGAGTCGAAGCTCGAGGGAGCTGTGTATCAGGTATTGAAGGAAAGAGGGGAATATGTAATGATGCAGGAGCCTATTGCGCTTATTGGAAGTGATGGTGATTTTAAGATTAAATTGATGGTAGATGAATCGGATATCTCACGATTAAAGATCGGACAAAAGATTATAGTGAAACTTGAAGCATATAAGGATAAAGTATATGAAGCTCAGGTTTCTAAAATTCATCCTCGACTTGATTCCAGAACTCAAACATTCGAAGTAGAAGGAGTCTTTTTGCAACAACCTGAGAAGCTATTTTTAGGTCTAACAGGGGAGGCAAATATCATTACTGGAATCAAAAAAGATGTACTTACCATCCCATTGGAATATATTCAGGAGGGAGATTATGTGGAAACAGAGGATGGAAGAGTTAAAGTTAAAGTAGGCTCCAGAAATCTTTCATTTGTGGAGATATTATCCGGACTTAATAAAGATCAGAAAATCTATAAGTCGCAATAATGAAATATTCGATCATATTATCGATCTCTAAAACTCATCTTCTTTCCAGAAAGAGGCAAAGTATTGTTGCCGCACTTGGAGTGACATTTGGTATTGGGGCTTATATAATTCTGATGAGCTTCATGACAGGACTGAATGGGTTGCTTGACGGTTTAATTCTGAATAGGACACCACATGTGCACATGTTCAATGAGCAAGCACCAAGTGATATTCAGCCAATTGATCGAGTTCCGGATTATAAAGGTGCATTTCGAGTGGTAAGATCCGTTAAACCAAAAACAGAAATTCCCAGGATCCATAATGCCATTCCATTAATGGAATTATTTGAAAAGGATCCAAGAGTAAAAGGAGTTACAAGACAAGTTAGGGCTCAAGGATTCTATATCGCAGGGAGTACTCAACTCACGGCTTCACTTTTGGGGGTGGATGTTTTAAAAGAAGCAAAACAATATAACCTGAACGATTACCTTGTGAATGGTAAAGCAAGGGAATTAGCTGAAAATGAGAATGGCATTTTGTTAGGGAAAGGGGCAGCTGATAAAATGGCAGCAAAAATTGGGGATATCATTCAAGTAGGGACTGTTAAAGGTGACATTTTTCATTTAAAGGTTGTAGGATATTATCAAAGTGGTCTGGCAGATGTGGATAATGTTCAAAGTTATGTTAACCTTAAAACGGCACAACGGATCGTCGGGGAATCTCATGACTATATCACGGATATAAATTTGAAGCTATATAACATGGAGGAGGCTCCTGCAATGTCAAAAGAAATACAAGTTCATCATGATATCAATGCAACAGACATACAAACTGCAAATGCTCAATTTGAAACTGGAACATCGGTGAGAACAATGATCTCATATGCTGTGAGTATTACATTGTTGATCGTTGCAGGCTTTGGGATCTATAACATCCTTAATATGTTGATCTATGAAAAGATGAATGATATTGCCATTTTAAAGGCTACGGGATTCTCTGGGAAGGATGTCAGGAACATTTTCATGAGTCAGGCGCTTATCATTGGCTTTGTTGGAGGTGTTGTTGGTTTATTGGTGGGGTTGGGAGTCTCGATTCTCATTAGTAAAACCCCCTTTGAGACTCAAGCGTTACCAACCATCAAAACATTCCCTGTTAACTTTAACCCCGCTTATTATGTAATTGGGATCATCTTCGCGTTGATATCAACGTTTTTTGCAGGTTATTTTCCTTCCAGGAGAGCAAAGAATATTGACCCTGTTGATATAATCCGAGGACAATAATGAAAGCACTTGAAGCCAGAAATATCAATAAATATTTTCACAAACCTGTCGATTTTCAGGTGTTGAAAGATATTTCTTTATCCATAGATAAAGGTGAATTCGTGTCTATTATGGGGAAGTCAGGTTGTGGTAAATCGACTTTGCTCTACATTCTTTCAACAATGGATACCGATTACGAAGGGGAGTTGTATCTGGGAGGTGAGCTGATCACTGGTTTGTCTTCTGATAAGTTGTCGTACATTCGAAATTCACACATAGGATTTGTATTT
>SBFR01000007.1 GCA_006227105.1 Bacteroidota bacterium | reverse complement strand
AGGGTCGTTAATGTTCAGTTTGACATCGAGGCACGTAACCAGCATCAGGAAAAATTATGGAAATCACTATATGACTGGTCAGAGACACAACAAATCTCTGAACGCTATCGTAAACAGATTTACAGGATACTGTTGATCAAGATGCTGCTCCCCTATAATCGATTTCGTAGATTTGTTCTTTTTATAAGATACGCAGCGAATGACAAGATGTTGTTTTTGGACACAGGCTGTTACACCATGGCCCATAGTCTTCTCTTTGGAGGCAATTGGATTTCCCGTCTGTTGCTTAAGGCAAAAAACAAACTTCAATATGTTCTGACTTCCAGAAAGATCAAAAAGTAAAATGTTAAAATACTGTGCTCATCAAGCATTGGAGAGATAGCCAGATTTGGATACCCTAGCTTTCCCTTTTCTTGATCTTTGGTTTGAAATTTTAGTTTTTCTTTTTATTGGCCAAGCAAGGGATTTAGGAGAATCGAAATGAAAACAAAAATCATCCATTTGAAGCAGAAGGCTGAAAATCTATTGTCATGGATCCAGAAACGTTTCTTTCCCGTCCAGTGGAAGGAGTACAACGAACTGAGCTACTGGAAAAAAGTCAAAAAACGGGAAAGGTTGATGAAAAATGACCACTATGCCTATTTCTACACCAGCCACTTCGGATTGGACAGTTCATTCTATGAGAACAAGGTCATTCTGGACATCGGCTGCGGACCGCGTGGCAGTCTTGAATGGGCAACAATGGCTTCACGTCGCATTGGTCTGGATCCATTGGCAAAGGAATATCTCAGACTAGGCGCGAAACACCATCGGATGGAATATATTGATGCTCCTTCGGAGAAAATCCCACTAGGAGACAGTGAGTGTGATGCCGTTTTTTCCTTTAATTCATTGGATCATGTTGAGAACATCGACATGACAATCAAAGAGATCAAAAGAGTCACCCGCCCGGGCGGAATCTTCCTGCTCCTCGTGGAGATCAACCATCCGCCAACTGATTGTGAACCTCACGACCTGAAACCAGATATAATAGTAGAGTCTCTGAAACCTGAGTTCGAATGTGAGGATTTGAATGTTTATAGGCCTGTGGAGCAAGGAATGTATCAATCCATCCTTGCTGACAGGAAAATTTCTGATCCACAGAACACGCGGGAAATTGGTTATTTTTCAGCGAAGTTCAAACGTGTCTCAAGAAATAGAGTCTGATCATGCTATTTTATTGTTAATAAAATCTCAAAGGAAAATCCGGAACACGACATCAAAAGGTCCCACCCTTGCCTAGCATCCCTCTTTTCTCCATCCTTGTTGCCAACTATAATAATGGCCAATACTTGGAAGACTGCCTGAAAAGCATCTTCGCCCAAACTTATAAGAATTGGGAAATTGTGATCGTGGATGATGCTTCAACGGACAACAGTCCAGATATATACAATAAGTTCATCAAACACCCTAGGATAAAAACATTCACAAATAATAAGAATGAAGGTTGTGGTTTTACCAAAAGAGAATGTGTCAACCATGCAAGTGGCGATATATGCGGTTTCGTAGATGCAGACGATGCATTATTGCCTGAAGCCTTGGAGAAAATGGTAAAAGCGCATCTCGACAACCCCGATGCGTCTGTCATCAGTTCAAAATTCTACTATGCAGATCTGTTTTTGAACAAGACCAATGAAGGAAACATTGGCGAAAGGATACCCGACGGATATTCGTATCTAACTTATGGGAAATGGGCTATCACGCATTTCGCTACTTTTAAAAGATCGTCATACAATAAAACTGAAGGGATAGACCCAAAATTCAAGATGGCAGTCGACCAAGATCTATACCTCAAGCTTGAGGAAGCCGGCCATCCCCTGTTTATGGATCGGTTTTTATATTTGTACCGAATTACACCGCAAAGCATATCCAAAAAGGATAAAGGGTATAACGCGCATCTTTGGTACTTCCAGGCGGTTAAAGATGCCTACGCCAGAAGACTGGAAAACAATCCCCCGGCCAAGAATTTTTCCAAGGAACAATTCAGGCATCGAGAGTACCTATTTGCAAAAGAAAGAATTGCATACGAAAAAACTCATCATCGCTACATAAAAAAATATTATTTTCTTTTCAAGTCCATGTTATTATTTCCTTCCCTCGACATAAAATACAAGATGAAGTGTCTTTTATTGCCGTTTTATGCATAGTTTTTGCGGCGAGCCGTACTGGACCGGTGTAACTAGACACAAGCCTTTCCCATGATCATTTTTATCATTCCACACCACAGAATTGGCGGGGCGGAAAAGGTTCATTCTGAGATCATTAAGTCAGTTGCCTCACACAAAAGGATCATCGTCATCTTCGAGTATACCGACGGTAGCCCCATCTCCCACGGTTTCAAGAAATACCCGCACATTATTCTCGATAACTCCAGAATTAGAAAGTTGTTATGTCTGGTGTTGATCACATTGTTGAGTCGGGTGCTCCCACTGACCATTTTTGGGTGTAACAGCCCCTTTTTTTACCGACTGCTCTCAAAAGTATCCCCAAGAACCACCAGGATAGATCTTACACACGCATTTTCCTATCCCGACCGTGGAAGCGAGGATTATTCAAGGCATTACGTTTCTCTTATTTCCAAACGGATTGTGATCAATCATAGGACCCTGGAAGATTATCGGAACCAATATCTCAAGGAGGGGATCAACTTGAGTTACATGCAGCGTTTCCAGGTGATTCCCAATGGAGTCTATATTTACAATTTCGATGATCGATTGATCGAGGAAAGATTCAAGAATTTTACAATTGGATATGTCGGTCGGTTTGCCCGGGAAAAGAGACCCGAGTTGTTTCTTGAAATAACAAGGCTGAGTTATAAATTTGAATGCAAGGGAAAGATGATAACAGATAGGTTTGATGGCGAAGTCGCAAGCTACCCGGGGCTGAATGTGGTCTTGGATATGACCGACCCGCTCCAAATCAGAAAAGAATTCTCCACAATCTCAGTGCTAATCATAGCTTCTGAGAGGGAGGGCTTCCCACTGACGGTCATGGAATCGATGGAATTGGGCATCCCGGTCATTTCCACCAATGTTGGAAGCATCCATGAGCATGTGGTCAACGGGTTTACCGGGTACATTTCCGACACAAATGACAACGAACCTTTTTTGACATTCTGCCACCAAAAAATCGGATTACTGGGGAGCAATCAAAAGTTGTATACCGAATTATGTTTGAACGCCAGACGGCATGCCGTAGAGCATTTCAACATAGATAAAATGCACAGGGCTTACAGGGAACTGTTTCTCAATGAATGAACTTGTCAGTGTAATCATCCCCTGTTACAACCAAGCACAATACCTCCCAGATGCACT
>SBFR01000238.1 GCA_006227105.1 Bacteroidota bacterium | reverse complement strand
TCGACCGAGATAAGTAACTTCAATTTACATCAATCAGGTAAAAGTATTGTAGCTAACTGGTCTACCTCATCAGAGCAAAACAATGACTATTTCACTGTCCTTCATTCAACAGACGGTCAACTATTTGAATCATTGGGAACAATACCAGGAGCAGGAAATTCATCCACAGAGATCAATTATTCATTCATTCATGATCGCCCGAAAACAGGGATCAATTATTATAAATTGAAATCGACCGATTATGATGGAACAACCTACGAAAAAGGGCTGATATCCATCATGGTTGATGCTGGATCTACTTATTTCGATCCGATCACTTCATCATTGGTATTTGCAGAAGCAGGATCCTATGAGATCATTACACCTGATGGTAGAACTATCGGAAGAACGGTTCATTCGAATAGATTCGAGCTTTTGAACAAAGGTGTAATCTTGGTACGTAACTTGTCAACGGGTTCAACCGAGCGACTTTTTATTCCATAATTTAAACAGATATTCCTGTTCTCTTTGTCCTGGAGTCGGATGAAGTTCTGCTTCAATCTTTAAGAATTCAAGGTCCATGATGGTCGAGTAACCAGACGGTGCGATAATCTTTTTGGTTCTTAGTAAAAATCCATCGGTTTCTTTCCAGTTTTCAGTTGCAACGATCCTGTCATCATCAGGATACTTTTCTTTAATCAACGGACTTACTAAAACCAAGGGCATTTCTGAATCCTTCGTTTCTAATTTTGAACGCATGAATTTTTCACCATACACCTCCGGACCACTGATCAAAAGCAAAGAGCTGATGTCTTTCATCCTGCTTTCTTCAACATGTTCAAATCTGGACAATGGTCCTATGAAATGAGGATTGAATTTGTTGGCATCTTTGCTAAGATCTCCCGATAATCTCGAATCCGGATAATCCGGTATCCATATAGCACTGAATTTGGAAATTAAGTTATGATGGATCTTTTGTACCCACTGTTCATGCCATCTAACGGGCAAGTTCACTTGATGAGATAAGAATATTGATGGAACTAGGCTCGAGTAAAAGCCATAACGGTGATCACTGATCACAAGATCAATGAAATATTCCTTGACAAGATCATTGACTTGAATGATCTCTTGTTTTAAGCGTTTATTTAACGATGGATAGCTGAATGCGAGATCGAGTCCAAAATTCCCTTTATCCCCGAAACGAAAGGGATACCCTTCGTGCTCCAGAAAGATCAAATCGTCAAAATAAGACCTGACCATTCTGATCTGATCCTGATCGCCTGCAAAAATGATCCTATTCTTCTGATCACGCAGCTTCCCAATCAACGCAATTGATCTTGATACATGTCCCATCCCCCAGTTCAAAGGTGAAATCAAGACATTTTTTTCCACTACTTCCTCCAACCTCATGCTGCAAAGCTAATACTTATTTGATCTCACTGTTTTAAATCTGAAAATTGCTAAAAGATGATAAAATCACCTCCAATCTTTCAATTTTATCATTGTCTTTCCAACTTCTCAATTATCTTTAACGTTAGAAACAACAAACAAGTCTAAAATGTCTGATAAAAAGGAATTTTTAAAATATGCAACAAAGCACATGGGCTTAACCAGCATGCACGTTGCGAATTACATTGAGTCTTCACTAACTCCATACATCATTGAAGAAAGACCATTGAACATGACTCAAATGGACGTTTTCTCAAGATTGATGATGGACCGAATCATTTTCCTTGGTACAGGTATCGATGATTATGTTGCAAACATAATTAACGCGCAGCTTTTGTTCCTCGAATCTGTAGATTCAAATAAGGATATCCAGATCTATCTGAATTCTCCCGGAGGATCAGTTTATGCAGGATTGGGTATTTACGATACTATGCAATACATCAAGCCTGATGTAGCTACAATTTGTACAGGAATGGCTGCATCAATGGGAGCAGTATTACTTTGTGCTGGAGCTGATGGAAAACGTTCTGCTTTGAAGCACTCAAGAGTAATGATCCACCAGCCTTTAGGAGGCGCTCAGGGTCAGGCTTCAGATATCGAGATCACTGCACGTGAGATCCAGAAGCTAAAGAAGGAATTGTACGATATTATCGCATTCCACTCTAAGCAAACGTATGATAAAGTATGGGCAGATTCAGATCGTGATTACTGGATGACATCTGAAGAAGCGAAAGATTACGGTATGGTTGATGAAGTTTTGCTTCGTAACCATTAATAATCTAATTTTACAATAAACTTTTAAGTCCATCCGTCTGAGACGGATGGCTTTTTTGTCAAGTCAAGTTATGTCAAGAAAAGAAGCAGGTTGTTCATTTTGTGGTAGATCAAGAAGCGAGGTTGGAATTCTAATAGCGGGAGTTTCCGGACACATCTGTGAAAGTTGTGTTTCTCAAGCTCATTCTATTATCAAAGAAGAGGATCTTACGAAAGACACCAAAGGAGAGGAAACCGTAAACATCCTAAAACCTGCTGAGATCAAATCAAGACTTGACGAATACGTTATCGGTCAGGATGACGCCAAGAAAGTTCTCAGCGTAGCTGTTTACAACCATTACAAAAGATTGAATCAACCTGCGAAGAAGGATGAAGTAGAGATCGAAAAGTCAAATGTGATCCTGGTTGGTAGAACGGGTACTGGAAAAACATTACTTGCGAAGACGATCGCGAAGATGTTGAATGTTCCCTTCTGTATTGCAGATGCTACGGTTCTAACTGAAGCTGGTTATGTAGGAGAAGATGTGGAGAGCATTCTTTCAAGATTGCTTCAGGCTGCCGATTACAACGTAAATGCAGCTCAAAGAGGAATCGTTTTTATCGATGAGATCGACAAGATCGCCAGAAAAAGCGATAACCCTTCGATCACAAGAGATGTTTCAGGTGAAGGAGTTCAGCAAGCTCTTTTAAAGCTTCTTGAAGGATCTATTGTGAATGTTCCGCCGCAGGGAGGAAGAAAGCATCCTGAACAGAAGATGATCCAGATCGACACAAAGAATGTATTGTTCATTTGTGGAGGTGCATTTGACGGGATCGAAAAGATCATCGCAAGCAGAGTTAACAGACAAACCATCGGTTTTTCTGCATCCGCTGAAGAAAAGATCGACTCTGAAAACTTATTGAAATATATCAATCCGACAGACGTGAAGTCATTTGGTTTGATCCCTGAATTGATTGGACGTTTTCCGGTTCTAACCTATCTTGAACCGTTGGATGCTGCAAGTTTAAAAAGAATCCTAACGGAGCCAAAAAATGCCTTGGTGAAACAATACATGCGCTTGTTTGAGATCGACAACGTGAAACTTTTATTCGATAGCAGTGTTCTGGATTTTATCGTAAGTAAAGCCATTGAGTTCAAACTTGGTGCTCGTGGATTAAGATCCATTTGTGAAGCTATTCTAAACGATGCCATGTATGAACTTCCAAGTTCAGGAGAGCAAGAATTCAAGGTAACGTTGGATTATGCAAAACGTCAGTTCTCCAAATCCAAGCTTGCCAAGCTGAAAGTCGCTTAATTTATTCTGAATTTACAATACTTGATCACACTACCTTTCGCTGTGAACAGCTTCTCGTAATGTGTTTTGATGTGAAAGATCTCTCTGGTCTTTGGATCAATATTTTCAGGTAATTCACCATAAAGATCCCACGTCAATTCCAGGCATTCGTAGTTTTGCTCCTTGATCTGTTCTTCGGTGTATTCGAATAGGATATCGGAATCCGTCTTCATGTGAACGATACCTCCAGGCTTTAAGAATTGACGATAACGATTGATAAACAAAGGCGAACTCAATCTTTTACGTGGTTTCTTTGGTTGAGGATCCGAAAAGGTCAACCAGATCTCGTCGACCTCATTTTCAGCAAAGAATTCTGTGATGTAATCTATTCTTGTTCTAAGAAAAGCCACATTGCTCATTTTTTTATCCAGTGCATCTTTTGCCCCAATGAACATTCGTGCTCCTTTGATATCCACTCCAATGAAATTTTTATCAGGGTAAAATTCACCTAGTCCAACTGCATATTCTCCCTTTCCGCACCCCAGCTCGAGAACGATTGGATTGTCGTTCTTGAAATACTGTTCTCTCCATTTCCCTTTCATCTCAAACTCCTTCCCTACCTCTGCTTCAAAAACATTTGAAAATGTCTTCATCAGCCCAAATCTCCTCAGCTTATCTTTTCCCATTTCCTAAAATTCCAAACTTGTTTCGTATCCAGTATGTTTTCTAATGTTGATCACTCTTCCATCATTGAAGATCAAGTACTGTCCCTTAATTCCTGCAAGCTTACCCTTAACAACATCACTTTTATCAAAGCTCTGGCTCAGAACTTTGATCGGATATTGAAGAACTGGATACTGGATCTTCAGTACTTCATCGTTTTCAGAATAGTATTTGGTAAGGTCCGACGGCAAACGCTCATGCAAGGTCCATTTTTCATCAACAAGATCAATGAAGGGATCCACTTCATTTTTAAGCATTCGTTGCCAGTTGGTTTTATCTGAAAAAAATGATTTCAACGCAACTTCCAATACCCCAGCCTCATACCTGTTTGGCGTTTCGGCCAAACGAATTGCCGAAGATGCACCCTGGTCAATCCATCTGGTCGGTACCTGATTTTGTCTTGTGACTCCAACTTTTACAATATCGGAAGCAGCTAGGTATACTACATGTGGCGTATTATGATTGATCTCTTCCCACTCCGGGTCACGACCTTCACCTAAATGCGCACGGCATAATTCAGGACGAATGTTACACTCAGTAGCTTCCGGTGCAGAAATGAAGCAATTGTAGCAAAAACCTTCACCGAAAGATTTCTTTGTCTGCTTGCCGCATGCAACGCAAAAGATCCTGCCTGACCAGCTTAATTGAATTTCATTCCCGATCAGAGGATTCATATGAATCGATGAATCCAATAAAAGATCATACTGAACGATCTCTTCCCAGCTGACCTTCATTTTCTTTAAAGGGGCAGAACTCATTTCTCAGGAAGAATGTCCATTTTTTCTGCAAAGTGATAACAATAATCACGAAGATCCTCACAGATCAGGGTCTCACCCGTCGCTTTTTCAAAGGTATCTGCCATTGTTAGAAGCGTTTGATGAAAAAACTGCTTCATCTCTTCAACAGTCATATCTTTTGTCCAAAGATCGATCTTCATTGTATTGTTCTCTCTGGGATCCCACAACGACAAGAGCATCGCCTTTGCCGGTGCATCCTTCATATTTCCATCCGCCGCAGACCATTTCATAGCCACCGGCAGGTTATTCTCATTCAATCCCACTTTCACTGAGATCTCCGAACTCTTTACTACTTTATCCTCCATAATTAATCGATCTCATATTCAGCTAAGATCGCTGTATATGACGTTTTCAATAGATCCTTTACCTCAGGCTTCGCGATCTCTACATACTTTTTAACCATTCGGTATCCCAGGAACTGACCTAATCTGTCCGGTCCTTTTTCTGGTAATCCAATCGTAAATGGTCCTTCGTTCAACATGTTAATTCGGTTCTGCTCATCTGCTGAAAAAAGCAGTTTTTCATCAACAAGATATTTCCACAGTGAATACTCGTTTTCCTCAGCCCATTTAAAATCTTCCTCTGAATAGCGCATGATCGTCGCAGGTGACTTCTCCGGGAACGCAGCCTGGGTCAAGTATATGATCTTCCCCCAACGGATCATGTGCTCCGCAAGATTCCCGTCTATCTCTTCCACATAATGGGTCATGATCCAAGAGCAAAGTGCATCACGACTGATAAACTCTTTGTCAAAACCATCCTTCATCCATTCATACATCTGATCTGGTGGGATCTCCGAAATAACATCTGTTTCTTTCGAAAGATATCTTTCCAAACCAATTGCAATCTCATTCTGAGTTGAAAAGGCATTTGCTGCAAAGAAGGAATTCATGAATACGACGTATTCAGGAACTTTGCCATCGGGAATATGAAATTTCAAGTGCTGAAAACCCTCTTTGATCTCATTTTTGTATTTGCTCAGATCTCCAATATTCTCTTTGATCCTTTTCTCCAAACGAATTACATATTTATCCCCTTGAAAGGCCGAATAGCTATTGAGAAAAATAGAATCGGTAACAGTACCAATCCCCAGGCAATATCCTAAATGATACTCGTAAACTTCCTTCAGATCACGCTGAAAATCATGATGGTACGTCAGAAGCCTACTTTGGTCCTTCGTCTGGAACAATGAATCCATATTCACAAACTGAATTTCAACTTTGACTCCTGACGCATCTACATCTAACGGATCATAAGTACATGACGCGAATAGCGCTAAGATGGTAAAGAATAAAACTGATTGCTTGAAATTCATTTATTGTGGACGAATTATGGTTTCAAAAGTAAGGAAAATCAGAGTTTTTTGCTCTATATTTACCCTCAGAAATTAACGATCGTATGAAAAGAATCACTCTTTCAATTCTTACCCTGAGTTTAGCTATGAATTCAATGGCTCAGGATGCTGCTGACAAAGAAGTACAGGCAGGTTTGGTTTTTGGATCAGGCTTAGCATTTCAGAAAATGGGAACCAATTATATGGCTTCCAATGGTACTGGAACAGACTTGACTATTGGAGCAAATGCAACCTTTAGTTTGACAGAAACAATTGGTTTTTGCACAGGGCTTGAATTCGACTTCGAAACATTGAAATACAAGTCGGCGAACTATCAGGATAATGGAGTTTACTACTATTATATTGACAAGGACATCCTTTCTTTGAGTGATTACGATCCAAACAATGCCAATCACAATCTTTTTGAATTAGATACAAGAAGACAGAAAGCCGTTTATCTGACGATTCCAACCATGATGGTCTTCAGAACCAATTTCATTGGTTATTTCAGATATTTCGGAAAATTCGGTTTACGCAATAGCTTCCTTCTTAAAAGTAGTATTTCAGATACAGGAAATGATTTGACACCGGAGGATCCAATGGGGATTGCATCAGCTGCGACTTTGGATAACATGAGTGCATCAGGTGAGATGTTCTTCTTCAAATCTGCTGTTGGTCTTTCAGGAGGTGCTGAGTGGAATTTCTCAGGTTCAACATCATTGGTTGCTGAAATAGGATATTACTATGGTTTTACTCCAATTCACACAGCAAAGAACGTTGACAAAGGAAATAACTATTATTTCGCTACTGCACCAAACAATGGAGCTGGAAATGATACACGTTTTAACAACAAGGCTACACAAAGCCAGTTGCAATTAAAGATCTCTATTCTATTCTAACATTGGAAAGTAAGGCGATAGCAGACCATATCATTTCATGGCTTAGTAATTATTGTAATGAATCCGGTTTATCCGGATTTATTGTTGGTATATCAGGAGGTGTAGACTCTGCTCTCACATCAACGCTTTGTGCAGCTACGGGAAAAAAGACCATTCTTCTAAATATGCCTATTCGTCAAACAAGTGTTGAATACACCCGTGCTTGCGAACATATTGAAGATCTGAAGCGAAAATATTCCAATGTTGAATCATTGGAAATCGAACTTACTTCGGCTTTTGAAATGTTGGAAAAAATATATCCTGAAATGGTGGTCATAGATCATCTCGCTATGGCGAACACGAGAGCGCGGTTGCGAATGACTACCTTGTATGCCGTGGGCCAGGCAAACCGTTGTCTAGTTGCTGGTACAGGGAATAAAGTGGAAGATTTTGGGGTTGGTTTTTTTACCAAATATGGTGATGGCGGAGTAGATCTTAGTCCTATCGCTGACCTCAACAAAAGTCAGGTGAAAGAGCTTGCAGCATGGTTTGGGGTTGTTGACTCGATCGTGTCGGCAAAACCTACAGATGGACTTTGGGAAGACGGAAGAAGTGACGAAGATCAATTAGGAGCCACCTACCCAGAACTCGAGTGGGCGATGGAATACAAAGGCGAAATGACTGATCTAACTGATCGCCAAAAAGAAGTACTCGCTATCTACACGAGACTTCATCAAATTAATAAACACAAAATGGAACCAATACCTGTGTGTCTGGTTCCGGACGAAATGAAATGACATATGAAACTGATAGCTTCTCTTTTATCAGTGTTGATCCTATCTTTTGCAGGAAATACTCAGAAAGACTTCAACCACTACAAGACTCTTCAATCGCAAGGTGAGATCCCCAAAGATTTTACCATGCTCACTTCAGAGAAACTTGAAAACGACCTTAAAAACAAGAAAACTGAATTATCTACAGCTGAGGAGAAGATCTTTTTTGAAGGAACAAACTACGCCATCGATGAAATGCTTCATTCAGGAATTGTCGTTTATGGAGACGAAATTTCCAAGTATGCGTCGGACATTGTTGACCATTTATTAAAAGATGATCCAGACTTAAGAAATCAGCTACGCGTATACACGATCAAATCAAACGCCACTAATGCTTTTTCAACAGATCAGGGAATTATTTTCGTTACGACAGGACTCATAGCACAGGTATCGAATGAAGCTCAGCTTGCTTTTGTTCTTGCACATGAGATCTCACATTTCAAGAAAAAGCACGTGATCGAAACATTCGACTGGAAAAAGAAAAATGCAAGATACAGTGATCGAATCAACAGATTGAGCCAATATTCGAAAGAGAAAGAGCACGACGCAGACAAAGGAGGAATAGAGATTTATAACAAGGCAGGATACAGTAAATTTTCAATTTTTGAAACGTTCGATGTACTGATGTATTCATACCTGCCGTTTGATGAGATCGAGTTTCCAATTACCTATTTCAACAATGACAAAATTTTTGTGCCCACTTATCTTTTTCCAAAGAAGAAATATGAGATCAAGGCAGAAGAAGATTACGACGACTCGAAAAGCTCACATCCCAACATCAAGAAAAGAAAGGAAGTAGTTGAAGAAGTGATTGGCGAATATGCCAATTGGGGAGATGCATTTTTTATTCTTGATGAAGCTCGCTTTAAGCATGTGAGAAATATAGCGCGATTTGAAAATGTCAGATCCGATGTGATCGAAGCAAATTATGGGGACGCTTTATATTCGATCTTCCTTTTAGAGAGAGAGTTTCCGGAATCGACCTTTCTGAAACATATGAAAGCACAGGTTTGGTTGAATCTGATGATGTACAAAGAGGAAAACAAATCCAACCGTACGATCGAAAATCTATCAGACCTTGAAGGAGAAAGTGCTGCTGTTCATCACCTTTTGAAAAAACTTACGAAGGATGGAATGACCACAATGGCATTACGAATTGTTTATGATCTACAGAAAGAATATCCTGAAGATGAAGAATTCAAAGCGATCTACGATAAAATGATCACTGAATTAAGTGAGATCAGCTCTTTCAAGTTAGAGAACTATTCAAAATTGACATTCAATGAGGCAGCTGAGGAGTTTAAAAAGAAAGCGGCGGACACGACATCAGCAGAAAGCAATCAATCGAATGAAGACAAAGGGAATTCAAAATACGATCGAATAAAAAAACAACGAAGTGCTGACAATGCTGAAAACTTCGATTCTACCAAGTTCTATCTGTATGCTTTGACCGACCTTATTAATGACCAAGACTTTATTGATCGTTTTAATCCATTGAAAGAAAAAATAAAAGAAAAGGAAGAACGAGAGAAAGAGCTCTATGAAATGAGCATGCGAGAAAGAGATAAGATCAAGAAGAAGGAGCAAGAAAATGCCATTCGAAAAGGTATTGAGGAAGTGATCGTAGTTGAACCAAAAGTAATCTCTTATAACCGTCAAGGAGTTGATGCCGTGAAATCAGAGGCCATTGAAGGAATCTATACGGAAGCCATAAATGAGACTGCAAAAGATCTTGGGATGACAACCTACGGTATTGACAGACGATCCTTATCATCAAAAGGAACCGCAGGATTCAATGAACGAAATACTTTGATCTCTTTCTTAAATCAGATTGCGCAGGATGAGGACATTAATGTGTTCCCGGTAGATTATAGTGACCTTAAAGAAATACAAAACAATTATGGTACGTCAAAAGTGATGTTTACGCTTGTTGAACACCAACGTTCAGTGGATATAAACTGGTGGACAGTAGGTGGTTCAGTGATCATCTATCCAACTCTACCTTTCGTATTGGCAATGTATATCCCTATCAAGATCTTCAAGGCGAATCACATGGAGATGAACGTAATACTTCTTGACCTGAACAAAGGAAGTGTTGAAGCTGGATTTAGTCAATATTATGATGAACCAGTTCATAAGCACAACCTGGGAGCCCATATTTACAATGTACTTTATCACCTCAATTCAAAACCACTTTAATGAAATCAATACTTACAATATCAATCATCATACTGGGTTTTACATCCTTTGGACAAAACACAGGATTGTATGGAAAAAGAAAGTACATTGAAATTAATGGTTTAGGGAATATTCCATTATTCGGATGGTGGATCAACAATTACGCAAACCAATATTATTTTAAAAAATCCGGACCAAACAATCTGATTGAAGGAAAGGATTATTTTAATTATGGATACCGCATCGCACTTGGATTAGCAGGAAAAGGAAGGACAGGTTTTGGATTAGAATTTGGGCAAGAGTTTTTTAATATAGCAGGTCCAGATTATGCTTCGTATTATTACACAGATTCTTGGGGTTATTCCTATTATCAAAATATAGGTGTAAAGCATGAGGCCTTAGTAGTCAAAACGACATCTATTATTCCAAAAATTGAATTCACTTCTTCCGGTGCTAATTTACCCGTAGGTATTAATCATCAAATAGGTTTGGGATACACTACATCTCAAATTGTAGAAAAAGATTATATCCTAAAAATAAATCAGTACGATGCATCATATTTTGCGTCCTCGTCTGATTCCAGCAATTTTGTCAATAATTTCATTGATTACAACAAGAAGTATCATGGCTATACTTTCTTATACAATTTCAACATAAAGACACCCATATCTAAAAAGGTGATGATCAATTATGGAATTCGTTATACGCTAAACATAAGAAACTGGAGAGAATCATTTGGCTCATCCAATTCAGCTTGGTCACCAGATGAAATTAGTACAACGATTGGAAGATATCGAATAGCTAATTTCCTGACTTTTAATTTAGGAGCTAGCTATAGTTTTTAAGCTTCCGGAGCTAACCTTAGAACGATACCATCAATCTCATCAGCAAGATGGATCTGACAACCCAAACGGCTATTTGGCTTAACGAAGAATGCCTGATCGAGCATATCTAACTCTGCATCACTCTGCTCAGGTAGATCCGTGTCTGATTCCAGATAACATTGACAAGTAGCACACATTGCCATTCCACCACATTCGCCTAATACCGGAAGATCATATGCTTTACAAAGCTCCATGATGTTCATATTCATATCCGTAGGTCCCTCCAGATCATGAGCTACGCCTTCCCGGTCGATAATGGTTACTTTAATGTCTGCCATCTTTTTTAATTTTTCACAAAAGTAAAAAAATGATCAATTATAGATCCTCAATAGATTAGACCCGTTATAAACGGTTTGATACATTCTCAATCCATATTCACTATTGGAAATGGGCGACCCGTCATACAAGGAAAAAGAGGCATTGTTGCAGGAATCTATCAGTGTCAGGAAATTATCATTGTCCGGATAAAGTGGGAATTCACAAGAAGCATTCGGATCAGCCGGCGAATGACGATCAAAAGCTACAAATTCGTCGATCGCTCTTCGGTAGACTACAATTCCCCTTGAACCTCCATTTACATATGTCCAACCTCCTACTCCAATCAATCCATTATAACTCGGCAAATTAATATCGATCGTGATGTCAAAAGGAATACTTGGAACCGGATGCTTGCCATTTTTGTTACAACCAGTTAATCCAAGTGTAATAAAGAGAATAAAAATTAGTTGTAACTTCATCTTAAAGACTTTCCTCAAAGTTATGAAGATTATAACGAAAGGCGGTGTTATTTTATTGCTCATTCTGTTTTCAATTACAGGATGCAGAACTGCTGGACCGGGTGCTACTCCTGGCTCAGTGGAAGAAGCCGAAGAAATGCTCGCGAAACAGCAGAAAAAAAGAGCTAAGGAGGCTAAAAAAGAACAGAAGAAAGCCTACAAGCACTTTTGGTCGTTACAATCGAAGGAAGCCAAGAAATCAATTAAAAAGAACAAACGAAGAAACAAGCGGATGGCCCGAGCCAGGAAAAGAGGGGAATACTAATCAATTTTCCATTTCAATCAGCTTCTCTGATATTTCTTCCCATAGCTTCATTTCATTGTCCAGCTGTTCCTTTAACTCGTTATATCTTGCCATTACTTCTTGAACTTCGGCTTCATTGGAATAATCCAGCTGTAACATCTTCTGATCATATTCTTGGATAGATTCTTCAAGCTGTTCAATCTTCTTCTCCGTATTGTTCAATTGGTTATTCAGGCGGTTTCTTTCCTTTTTAAACTCTCGTTGATCGATCTTTTCAGATGGAGAATTATCTTCTTTCTTTATGGGTGGTTGCTTAGAAGAAGATATCATTTGCAGATCCTTCATTTTGATCTCAAGAAACTCTTTTACGCCATAAAAATGGATCTTCAGCTGATTCTCATTGATCTCCCAGATTCGATCGGTCAGATCGGTCAAGAATTCCCTGTCGTGAGAAACAACCATAAACGTTCCCTCATAGTTTTTAAGAGCTTGTTTCAGTACTTCTTTACTTTGGATATCTAAATGATTCGTGGGCTCATCCAGAATCAAAAAATTACTCGGACTCAACAACAATTGACACAAGGCCAATCGAGTTCTTTCTCCTCCGGAAAGCACTCCTACCTTCTTGTCGACATCCTCTCCTGTGAAAAGGAACGCTCCTAATATTGATCTCAGATCTTTTCTGATATCACCGGAAGCAACATTATCTACTGTTTCAAAAACCGTCAGATCCTTGTCAAGGTTCTCTGCTTGATCCTGTGCGAAATAGGTGATCTTCACATTATGGCCCAACTTGACCTCCCCGTCACCTTCAATTACATCCGTTATTCTTTTTAGTAGAGTCGATTTCCCTACACCATTCGGCCCTAGTAAAGCAATTTTCTCACCTCGCCCCACAACAGTATTCAAATGAGAAAAAATAACCTTATCACCATATGTTTTTCCTACGTCATCCAATTCCAACACCCATTTTCCAGGTTGCACATTCAGTGGGAACGAGATCTTCATTCTTGCAGTAGGATCACTCTCGATTTCAATACGATCCGTTTTGTCCAACTTCCGTATCAATGATTGAGCAAAAGCTGCCTTGCTACTTTTTGCTCTGAATTTATTGATCAGTTCCTCAGTATGTTTGATCTCCTTGTCCTGCTGTTTTTTCATACGTGACAACTGATCCAACTCGATTTCACGCTGCTCCTTGTATTTTGTATATGCAAACGGATAATCCAGAATTTTTCCCAAAGAAATATCCCAAGTACGATTTGTTACATTATCAAGAAATAATCGATCGTGCGATATGACCATTACAGCGCCTTCATACTTTTTAAGGTATTGTTCCAGCCATGCGATAGATATGATATCTAAGTGATTGGTGGGCTCATCCAAGAGCAACACATCTGGTTTATTGACAAGTATCTTTGCAAGCTCAGCTCTCATTTTCCAACCACCTGAAAACGTGTTGAGTTCTCGATCCATTTCTTTATCATGAAAACCAAGTCCACGTAGTACAGAAACCACTTTCTCCTCCCAAGACCCAGCCTCGTGAACGATTAATTGATGGTTCAACTCATTTAACTCATCCAGTAAATTCAAATAAGAATCAGATTCATAATCCGTCCTGGTAGCAAGTTCATGATTCACCTTCTCCAGTTTGCCATTCAGATCATTTAATGTTTCATTGGAAGAAAGTACATAATTCAATACTCCTTTACTCGAGTCTACTACTATGTCTTGCGTAAGAAACCCCAATTGAATTCCCTTGGACATGTGAATTCTTCCTTCTGATGGGTTACTTAACCTGCTAATCAATCTCAGCAATGTAGATTTCCCGGCTCCGTTTTTACCTACCAGTCCGATCCTGTCGCCATCATTGATCTGCAATGAGACATTTTGAAACAAAAATCCCTGCGGAAGGAATACTCCCACATTCTCCAAGTTTAACATAGATCAAAGATACGAAGCGAAAACTGCATAAATAAAAAAGCCCCGGAAATAAATCCAGGGCTTTCAATATTTAGAAGATCAGATTAGAAACTCCAAACATCATGTTCGATGGTACGAATTTCTTCTTTGATCTTTTCAGATTCCATCAAAGCATCAACTCCAGTTCTGAAACTGTCGACCTTTCGGTCATAAACGTTACTTGCTTTATAAATGGTACTACTGAATCTTCTTTTCCAGAAAAGGTCGTCAAAAGACATCCACTGAGCGTCGTTCTTATCGTTATACACGAAATAGTTATTGAATACGAATCTACAGTGTGGGAAATATAACCAGAACAGTTCTTCCATTCCAGTGATACTCTTTTGTCCAGACGGTGTCTCCTCCATTTTGTATACAACCGGTGCAATTGCAAGGATTCTCACATCTAATAATGATCTTTCCTTGTCAAAGAACCAGTCTTCTTTGATACGGTATTGTACAATATCCTTTGAAGTATACCACATAGTATCTTGTGGAGGATATACGAACTCTTCCGTACCGTCAGGGTTAACCTTCACCAACGGATCTCCAAACTCATCAGTCAATGGTACATCGGACTGAGGTCCTAAATAACCAAAGAAATAAACAAGCTTTTCACGATACGCTGAATCTGTATAAAAATTAAGTCCTGGTTGTGGATCAACTGGATACTTCAACTGGTCTCCATCTCTTTCACCGAATACATTATACGGGTTATAAGGTGAGAACAATCTAATATCTCCATTCAACACGTGGTTACGGATTACTGTCCATAAACTCCAACGAGTCGCATTTCTGATCCATCTTCCTTCAAGAGTGATTTCATCGAAAGGATAATACAAATTGTGATTGATCTTTTCGCGCAAGTCTATATACTGCCAAACACGCTTACTCCAGATCACATCTGCTTCACGCACATATTCATATGGGATCAAACGCTTTGTTGGAATATGCTCCGCAATATAAACCCCATCTACGATACCATCTGTAGGGACGTTCACTGGACCCCCGTTGAGTTCTTCCAACTGGGCCATTGATCCCCAAGATAGGCATACAACCGCCGCACTTAACAATAGACTTTTCATATTCACTCTTTTTTAATTCTTATAGTGTAAAGGCACCACCTTTCTTACGTACGATTCCGTCTGGACCAACAACAGTTGTCATAAATCCGATAACAGAACCTGGCTTCGCCTGCTTCAACAAAGACATTGCCGCTCCGTCAAGCTGGTTTCCTGACCCTTTTGGTGGCGCACCAGGTGCTCCAGGGATAGAAAGTTCCCAAGACTTGATCGTAAATGACGCATTCAATGGAATTTCAGGCGGATATTTTGCAAATAATCTAGTTTCATTTCTTGAACCTTTTTCACCATCCTTAGATGCACCCCAATAAAGTGATGGATCCGGAAGACGAGAAACACGGAACTTGAATGAACCTAATGAAACAGTTTTGTTTGTTACTGAACTCTTTCCAGAAACAGTAATTGAACACTCTCTTCCTTTAGCAGGGCTTCCAATCCATCCGTTTCCAGACTTAGATAAAGAAACTCCACTTCCTGAAAGTACGGTTTGGTCGTATCCTGAAGCAACCGCTTCGATCTTGTTTGGATATCCAATATACAATACATTCAATTCAGGTAGAGATACAGTTCCCATTGGCTTCATGATCTTGATGTTCTTCTCCCAAGGTAAAGTCTTTGGAATACCTGACTTATTCTTGATCGTGATCTCACCTTTAAGAGTCATTTCAGCTCCTCCGGCAGCCTTAGTTCTTACAAATCCTTTTCCGTCTTTCACTTCAGTGATCTTAGCACCATTGAATGTTACTTCAGGTTGCTTATCACTGTCATATGCCGCCATAAGGACTTGTACTTCTACTTCGTCACCTTGGTTTGCGATTTCAGGACCGTAAGCTAGAGCCATGATCTTGTTGAAAGAGTATTCACCTCCACCAACTCGACTTCTGATCAAAGCAACAGCATCAGCTCTTGCAGTAAGGATCTCTTTCTGCATTGAAGACAATGACGCCAAAGCTGCTACAGATGGAGAGTGGTCAAACGTTTTACCAATCCAATGCACGTTTGGCACTTCATGAACTTCTGATTTCTCCATTTTAGACAATCCCATGTAGATCTTAGCAATTGCTTCCTTATCATCCATGTTCACGTTTGCAGCATCAATCGCTTTCTTGATCTTAACCTGTAGGTCAGTGAAATCTTTCCAGTCATTGATCTTAGGATCTTTAAAGAAAAATGCCTTTTGACCTTTTTCTACAAGTACAGAACCAGCGATCAATTCAGTCAACTCACCACGATACTTGTTATAGCTTTCCCATAACTCTAAACCTCTTCCCTTTGGACTAGTGATATCTTCATTGATACCCATAACCAACATTGGCTCATCGTACTTATCCTTACCATTTACATGATCAAGGTGCATACGCGTAGGCTTCAAAGGTAATTTTGGATCGTAAGCTTTGAAAATGATTGACTCAGGTGTACCAACAGTCGTTACATCTTCACCACATGCTGTAAGGATCTCCAATTTGATATCATCGATCAATTTGATTCTTTCAGCCGTAATTTTATCGATCTTTTCAACAGTTTCAAGCAATTTCTTTGCTTTCTTCTGAAGATCAGGTTGAGTCTTATCTTGAGATACTTCTCTAAGATCAAAGTACTTTTCCTGGCCTCTTGCAAATTCATTTTCATTTGCTACCTGGATGTTTTCTTCAATCGCTACGAAAGCGTCAAGAATAGACTTAGATACGTTAAGTGCCAGAAGTGCGGTAAGTACTAAGTACATCATACCGATCATCTTCTGTCTAGGGGTTTCTTTTCCTCCTGCCATGTTTTAATAATATTTATTGGTTAACAATAAAATCTCATTCAATCAACAGATTAACCTCTGTTAATTGACATAGCTTTCAACATATTTCCGTAAACTGTATTCAAATCCGTCAAGTTCTTAGACAACATAGCCATGTTCTCTTTGTATAGACGAGTATCTTCAGCTGATTCAGAAAGATTCTTCATCATTTCAGTTACTTGAGACTGGAACTTCTCTGTAGCCTCAAGGTGAGCAGAAGATCCTTTCAATTGAAGTTCGTAAACGTTGTTAAGAGCAGATAGATTCTTAGAAACTTTCTGCATTTGCTCTCCAAATGACTCTCCTTCTTTAGCATCAGAAGTCATTCCAGAGATAGATACAGATGCTCTTTCATATGCCTCAGAAAGAGAAGCAACTTTGTCAGAAGCAGCTTGTAAGCTAGTCACATATGAATCAGTTGCAGCAGCAGCTGAAGTAACTCCTTTAAGTTGAGCCGCGTTCTCACCTAGTGTACGCATTCCATCTCCTAATCTTTCTAACAACTGACCATCGATCTTTGCTTCTTCAAGCATTTTATCCAACTGATCAGTAATTCCTTTTGGCTTACCACCTTTAGCAACTGCTGAATGATCTAAATCATCTGAGTGACCTAGAGCTAATTCAGGGTATACCAATTCCCAGTTTGGATCCTCGTGAATAGGTTCAAATGCTGAGAAGATGAAGATCAAAGCTTCCGTACTAAGACCGATGATAAGCATCAATGATGCACCTGGCCAGTGCTGGATCTTAAATAGGGCTCCAACGATTACGACTGCAGCTCCAAATCCATACAATTTGGCCATAAATTTTTTCCATCCTTTACTTCCTGGTTTCATAGTTTTCCTTGTTTTTTAGGTTTTAAAATTAAACTTACTACTTAATTGATGTTTGTTGTATTCTTAGCGAAGTTGGATATCGCTTCGAATTTCTTCGCCACCTTCTCTTGAGAAGTCACGTCCTCCTCGTCCTAGGTGTGTCATTACGTTTCTCATTCCAACGTATGACTTGGCAGTATCTTGGTACTCGTATGTACGAGTCGAGTTTTGCAGGTAATAACCAATATCCTTCCATGAACCTCCACGAATTACTTTACGCTTCATTGAAGGTGGATCCCAGTCCATAGCATCATAACGATATTCAGTATTCAAATCATGAGAGAATTCATACATCGACTCGTCGTAAGCAGTCTCGCACCACTCAGATACGTTACCTGCCATACAATACAATCCCCATCCGTTCGGGTTATATGAGAAGATCTTCACCGTATGGAAACCACCATCCTCAAAATAACGCCCTCTCATAGGTTTAAAGTTTCCAAGGAAACATCCTGACTCATTTCTGATGTAAGGACCACCCCAAGGGTATTGAGATAGATTCAAATCACCACGAGATGCTCTTTCCCATTCAGCTTCAGTTGGTAATCTGAAGTCATTCACGAAAAGATCTCCCATAGCTACCAACCAGTTATTCAACAACTGTGTTCTCCAAACTGCAAATGCTTTAGCCTGAACCCATGTGATACCTACTACAGGATAGTTATCATAAGCTGGATGCCAGAAATACATGTTTGTCATTGGATCATGGAAAGAGTATGTGAAATCTCTCACCCAACAAAGAGTGTCAGGATAAACGTTGATGATTTCATCAATAATAAATCGCTGACGGTTCTCGTGACCTCTGATAGAGTTGTTTTGACCTTTCTTGTTGAAATACCCCATATCAAGATCCTGACCCTGAGGTTCACCAGTAAATGGATGATCTGGAGTATTTAACTCACGGTGCTCATCTACTACTTTGTTTCCTTCATTGTCATATCCATTAGGAATAACATTAATTCTACCACGTCTAGCCGCTTCACGGTAGTCGATCCAGAAATAACGGAACATTAATTTACGTGGGTCGATTTCTCTTCTTTTGTAGTATCTCTCAGGTTGAGGGTAGTACATATCAGCAAGAATAGGAACAATCTCTTCATCGTAGTAATCAAAACGACGATCCCAATTCAAGGCGAATACAGAACGATTTAATTCACGGTCAGATGGATCATAATCCACATATTCCAAAGCTCCTTCATCAAAATATCTGTCTTGATAATTGATAAATCTTTGAGCAGACTCATCCTCTTCAAGACCAAGATAGATCTTTTCACGAGCGATTGAATCCCTAACCCATTCTACGAACTGACGGTACTCATTGTTTGAGATCTCCGTTTGGTCCATGTAGAAAGCCTGCACGGAAACAGTCTTCGCACGAGTCTGATGCAAGAATGGAACATCCAGATCATTCTCTCCCATGTTGTAGGAACCTGAAGGGATATAGACCATACCCAAAGGAATCTCAGGGTAATATACTGGTCTCCCCAAAGCACCAGTAAGATGTCCAGTTCTTGTACTACAAGACGCTAAAAGAACACCTATTAATCCAACAAAAAATAATTTTTTCATTCTACCTCTTTTTTTTCTACTTCCGGATACTACATTAACATTCTACAGGATCAATATGTCAGTATAACGGAATCTTAACGAAAATGGTTACAAAGATTATAAAAAAAAACTTACAACCATCTCGGATGCTTCGATTTTTGAATCGGAGGCGGTGGCAAGAAGTAACAATATTTCAACACAACCTCGTGTGAACCTCTCGAAATACCTGCTAACTTGTGTGTATTCACATCGTAAGAATACCCAACTGTAAAGTTTGGAATCGGAGAACATCCTAAAACCAAAGAGATCGCATCTGAACTACGGTACAATAATCCACCATATACTCCATTCAACATTTGAGAGTACATGTATCGAACCATAACATCCGCCTGAAACTTCACCAACTCAGTCTTCAACAATACCTGAGCATCAATATCACCAGGCCCAATCTGAGAGAATTTTTTACCTCCCATGATATAGTAGTGTCTTTTCGTCTGATACTGATAATCAATACCACCAACACTTTGCTTTAACAATGTTTCACTCAAGTGAGTAGAAGACAAACCAAAATAGTAATCAGACTGTCCTTTGAAGTACAAACCGAAATTTAAATCAAGATTCGTTGAATTCCACCCAACAGGCAATGAATTATCAACAGCAGTTGTAGGCGGTACCCACTCTGGATTCATTCCAAAGTTGATAATTCCAACCCCTAAACCAATTCCCAACTTACCTACTCCACCAATTTCAAGAGGATATGAATAATTCAACAACACATTGTTCTGTCTGTTGAATCCAATAGCATCATGGTAAAATGACAAACCAATTCCCCCTGGAAAGAAGCGATTCATATTCGCTTCCAAGTTAAAAATTGCAGAATTTGGCGCTCCATTAATTCTATCCCACTGATTGCGATAGATGGTTGTTCCACAAATCCCTTCATCTAAACCTGTAGATCCAGGATTAAGGCTCATTTTATCATAAATGAAATTAGTGGTCAGTTTATCCTGTTGCGATATACCAAACATCGAACAAAACACTGAAAAAGAAGCAGCAAGCAATAGCTTTTTATTCATAAACACAGCTTTACACTAGTAAATTAGGTCAAGCAACTGTCATTACAGTCCTTGCAATTAGCGGCTAAAATAAATATTTTAATTAATAATCGAAATTTTTTTTCTCCTTAATCTTCACATCATGTTATGATATTCACACAATCGTTCAAATCATTAAAAATTGATCAAACATACTTTTGATATGTCTTCCACCACAAATCAGGCACCTCATTATTCATAGCCCGATCATAATCTTCTTTGTCACAAGGAACCATGTGATGTCTCTCGTATTTAGAACCCATGGATTCCGGGTAAGAAACCTCCATCCACCAACGATCTGATTTATCACTTTTATAGAAAACCAAAGTATCTTTAAAGTCATCGAGTGAGACGACAAATTTTGTATAGTTCTTTTTGCTACCTATCGGAAAGTCCCCTTTACGTTGAGATACGCCATCGATAAAGTACCAGATGATTTGGCCAACCAATGCAGAAAGACTACCCAATTCCTTTTCAGGGAAATAATTAAATAGTCCAAGAGAAGTTAGTTTATCGCTGATCCCTGCGTACTTCGCTATCTGACAGATCTGGTCAGCGTAAAATCCATTCGGTTGAAAATAGTCCGCCGAAGCCAACTCACTCGACCTGATACTTCTTAAATCAATACTCAATAGATCACTATTCCTTAAATGAGGCTCAGCCTTTTTAAAATCCGAATTGAACTCGCCCAATCTACAAACGTCGAAATATAATTTTTCGAATAAATCAAATTCTGCTTTGGAAGCAAAAGGTGCTTGTAGTCCAATATTCGAATGATTGAACAAATAACAAGGTCTTTGCAATAGCAGATGACTTAAATATCCTTCTGAGTGAGTATCACTTTCAGGTTCACCAAGATCAAATGAATAATCTACTGAACATAAATTGACCATCTGCTCTAACCCTTCATAGCCCTTATACATCGCCATGGTCAAATCCTGAGTACCGCCAATAATAACTGGAATGACATTTTGTTTGATCAACTCAGTAACTACATTTTTTACTGCATGAAAAGTATCTGTGATCTCTGCCCCAGGAAGAATATTACCAAGATCATAAACAGGCATGTTCCATCCGATACCGAAATTCAATTCATAAAGGTAATTCCTAAACTGTTCTGATTCGATTTTATCCGGACATGATCTTGATCCTCTGTATTCCGGAACATGAAATATTGCAATCCCCTTGGACTTTATTTCCGGGAAGTTCCCTTCGGTATGTTTGATCAATCGACCACCAAGCTGTAATTCAGAATAATCTTTGAATACTTCAACTGATGAAAAGTAGATGGAAATGTCCTTCATGGTGTAATTTTAGTCAAAACTAACCATTAGTTCATCCAGCTTTATCTTGATGAAGCATTAACTTTCAATACTTCATCGTGAATAACGAAATGTGTTATTTTTTTGCTGACCGCTTTTTGCCAGATGTTTTCGGTTGAGAAGCTGCTATCTCCAAGCATTCCTCCAAAGACAATTCTTCAGGCTTGGCATTTTTCGGAAGTTTGAAATTGTCTTTTCCGATCTTAAGATAAGCGCCATATCTCCCGTTCAGCAACTGAACATCTTCCCTCCCATCAAATGATTTGATCAGTTTGTTGGCATCTTCTGTCTTCTTAGTAACGTAAAGCTCCAGCGCTCTATCAAGAGTAATGGTCATTGGATCCTCTCCTTTAGGGATGGAAACAAATTCTTTTCCCACCTGCACATAAGGACCAAATCTTCCCACATTCGCTTTAACGACCTGCCCTTCGCTTTCCCCCAAAACTCGAGGAAGTTTGAATAGCTCCATCACTTCTTCCA
>SBFR01000008.1 GCA_006227105.1 Bacteroidota bacterium | reverse complement strand
AACATTTTTCCTGTTCGTCCCATGCCACACTGAATTTCGTCAAAGATCAACATCGCTCCAGTTTCATTGCATTTTTTCCTAAGCGCGAGCATAAATTCCTTCGATGGAATCCTGACTCCTGCATCGCCTTGCACAGTTTCAATGATCACTCCCGCTGTTTTCTCAGAGATTTTCTCTAATCCTGAAATATCATTGAACTGCAAAAAATGTACATCGGGCAATAACGGTCGAAAAGCTTGCTTCTTTACCTCATTTCCGGAAACGCTCATTGATCCATGAGTACTACCATGATAGGAGCCTCTAAAAGAAATCAGTTCAGTTCTTCCAGTCACCCTTTTCGCAAGTTTAAGCGCAGCTTCATTCGCTTCTGTACCGGAATTTACAGTATAAACAGAATTCAAGTTTTCAGGAAGAAAAGAGGTTAGCCTTTTTGCCAGATCCATTTGCGCATCCTGAATGAACTCCCCGTACACCATGACATGCAAATGCTTGTCGATCTGTTTTTTAAGCGCGTCAACAACAAGAGGATGGCGATGACCAATATTTGAAACAGATACACCTGAAATCATATCCATATAGGACTTCCCAGACTTATCATAAATATAAATCCCTTCCGCTCTGTCTACATCCAGAAGGAAGGGATATGGACTAGTTTGTCCCTGTATCGCTAGAAATTCTTTTTCTCTATCCGTCATTTACTCTTTTGGCGGTGGAGGTCCAGGTCTTCCAGGTCCACCCGGCCCACCATTTTGCTCCTGTCTTTTCTTGACTTCTTTAAGCAACTCCTGCTTAAATTTTCTCTCCAAACTTACAAGTTTGACTGATTTCTTGTATCCGATGACACCAGCTATTTTTTCACCATATTCTTTTTTCAGCTTTAATTCGTCGGCATCTTTTTGTTGAATTGCCTCAACTTTCGTTTTCACTTCAGCCTCAGAGAGCGTTTCAAGATTCGTGTTCAAGTCCTTCGCCAATTCTCTTTTTTCCTTGCGATTGTCTTTGATCTTTTTCTCCATTTCATTGTATACCGGCCAAAACTTCTCGGATTGTTCTGTCGACAGATCTAATTCTTTCGTGATATACGCAATCTTCATCTGTTGGATCTTCTCTTTTTTTGCTTTGCCATCACCCTTTGGTTGAGCTAGTGCAGGTAAGGAAAATAGAATTACCCATAAAAAAACTAACTTCTTCATAATCATCTGTTTTAAAAAATAGTAACTAATTCTTCATCTTCTTCGGTCGGTTCATCCTTTAAAAAGGTCATGATCTCTTCATCTGAAAGACTTGAAAACATCTCATTCAATTCACCACTGAAATTTTGATCATTTCTCTCATTTAAAACTCTGCCAATCGAATCTTTAACTGAAAAAACAACCAAATCTGAAATTTCATCCTCCTCGAAATCATCAATATTTGTCTCGACATACTCTAAAATCTCCTGGTCTTCCAATGAAGCAAAACTGATCGACCCTTCATTGATCGAGTCATTTAATGACTTCGAGCCAAAGATCCAGAATAGTAAAACCAACGCCGCGGCTGCTGATAAAACCACTGCAACCAGTGGAATCAACTTAGAAGATTTTTTGGGAACAGAATCCTGAGTAGCTCTTGCAGCCAATGACTTGAAAAATGCTTCATCCGGAATGGCAATTTTCTTTGCTTTAAGATCGTCCAGTATATTTCGTTGTTCTTTCATTGTTTTTAAGACTTAAGTTGTATTCAATGGTTTAATCGAGAAAGTAAAAATTCTTTGATTTTTTCGCTGGCAATATGAAAGTTTGCCTTTAATGCTCCTTCTGATGTGCCCAGTAATTCAGAGATCTCGCTGTATTTGAGATCATCAAAATATTTTAATTGAAATGTCTGCGCCTGTTTTTCAGGCAACATATCGACTGCCTCCAAAAGCAAATTACTGATCTCTTCAGTATTCAACTGATCTGAAAAACCAGTGTGACCTGACCATTCTACAATTGGTGAATTTGAAATAAAATCTTTTTGTTTCTTTTCTTTTGATAAGATCGTTAGCGCCTCATTGTGTGCGATCCTATAGATCCATGAAAACAATGTTGATTCTTTGTTGAATTGAGGTAAATTTCTCCAGATCTTAATGAAAGTATTCTGGATAGCGTCTTGTGCCAGATTTTCATCCCTCAAGATCCGATAAACTAGTGGATAAATCTTTGGTCCATAATACACCGCTAAATCGCTGAAAGCTTCTTCAGCAACACGATCACCCTGAAGAATTCTATTGATTAAAAGATCATCTTCAGGTTTTTTCATTTTCTATCAGGATTTACGTTGAATTACTTTTTTAGCTGCTTCAACAATATTCTCAGATTCAAGACCGTACTTCTTCATCAATTCATCGGGAGTACCACTTTCTCCAAATTTGTCATTCACTCCGATATACTCTTGTGGAAGCGGGTTGTTTCTTGAGAGCAACTGAGCCACAGAATCTCCTAAACCTCCATTCAGCATATGTTCTTCTGCTGTAACGACACATTTTGTTTTTGCAACTGAATCTAAGACTGCCTTTTCATCAAAAGGTTTAATCGTGTGCATATTTATTACTTCTGCACTGATTCCTTGAGCTTCAAGTTCCTTTGCAGCCTCGATCGCTTTCCAAACTAAATGTCCGCAGGCTACTATCGTAACATCAGTACCTTCAATCAATTTATCAGCTTTACCAATGACAAATTTCGCATCCTCTTTCACGAATATTGGAACTGAAGGTCTACCAAATCTTAAATATACAGGACCAACATGCTCTGCAATCGCAATAGTAGCTTGCTTTGTCTGATTGAAATCTGCAGGAACAATAACAGTCATATTTGGAAGCATTTTCATCATTCCTATATCTTCCAATATCTGATGCGTCGCCCCGTCTTCTCCGAGAGTTAATCCGGCATGCGAAGCACATATCTTCACGTTTTTATTTGAATAGGCAACAGATTGTCTAATTTGATCGTAAACTCTTCCTGTGGAAAAATTAGCAAACGTCCCTGTGTAGGGGATTTTCCCACCCACAGCCATCCCTGCGGCCAGTCCTATCATGTTTGCTTCAGCAATTCCAACCTGAAAAAATCTTTCGGGATTTTCTTTTTGAAATGCATCCATTTTTAAAGATCCTGTTAGATCGGCACATAATGCCACTACCTGGTCATTCTTTTTACCAAGTTCTGAAAGTCCCTCTCCAAATCCTGAACGCGTATCCTTTTTTCCTAAAACCTCGAATTCGATCATAGCTTATAAATTAACTGAAGTTGTTTTGTTTGAATAAATTCTAAAATTCTTTTCTATTGTATATGATGAAGAACGCAAATTCTTCTGACGATATACGATCCTATAGTTACCGGGCTGTAATTGCCAGCTACCAGTTAACGTGTTTGC
>SBFR01000102.1 GCA_006227105.1 Bacteroidota bacterium | reverse complement strand
GAAACTGTTGAGCAACTGACAAATAAACTGAACAGTAAGAATAATGGGATCCTTTTAGAAGTGCTCACTCAGAGCGGCAAGAAAGAATATGTAGGTTTTGGTCTTTAATAAATTAAAGGCACACTTTTTGCTAAGGTACGACGCTGAAAATAAATGATTTTTTTATTTGGAAATCAGTTTCATTTCGTCGTACCTTTGCATCCGTTTTTCACATTAGTTATTAGATAAAAAAGGGGATCTAGCAGAGGATGAGACAGCTTAAAATTACCAAGTCGATTACAAATCGCGAAAGCCAGTCACTAGATAAGTATCTACAGGACATCGGTAAAGAAGAACTAATTACAGCAGAAGAAGAAGTTGAATTAGCTCGAAGAATTAAGCAAGGAGATCAGAAAGCATTGGAAAAGCTCACAAGAGCAAACCTTCGTTTCGTAGTATCTGTTGCAAAACAATACCAAAATCAAGGATTAACTTTACCTGACCTTATTAATGAAGGTAATCTTGGATTGATCAAGGCTGCTCAGAAGTTTGACGAAACAAGAGGTTTTAAATTCATTTCATACGCAGTATGGTGGATTCGTCAATCGATCCTTCAGGCGTTAGCTGAACAAGCACGTATCGTTCGTCTTCCATTGAACCAGGTTGGTTCACTAAACAAGATCAACAAAGCGTTTTCAAGACTTGAACAAGAATTTGAAAGACCACCTTCAGCTGAAGAATTAGCTGAAGCGCTTGAAGTTCCAGAAGATAAGATCAAGGAAAGTTTGAATGTATCTGGTCGTCACGTATCAATGGATGCACCTCTTTCTACATCAGAAGATGGAGGTACATTAATGGACGTAATGGCAAACAGCGATTCTCCAAAAGCAGATCACGCATTGATGGCGGAGTCTCTTCAGAAAGAGATCGAAAGATCATTGAGTACATTAACGGATAAAGAACGTGAGATCATCAGATTATTCTTTGGAATCGGAATGAACCATGGACTTACACTTGAAGAGATCGGAGCGAAGTTCAATTTAACAAGAGAACGAGTACGACAGATCAAGGAAAAAGCGATCAGAAGATTGCGACACACTTCGAGAAACAAACTCTTGAAAGCATATTTAGGATAAAAATTAAGGCTGTCTGTGAAAACGGGCAGCCTTTTTTGCTTTATAATTTTCTTTAACTAAAAACAATTAGAATTAAAAAATGGAAGCTGCAGTCGGATACGAAAAGGAACTGAAGTCGCACGTTGAAAGAGAACGTGCAGCAGTAAAACTTTCAAGCCACGTTGGAGAGTTACTTTATGACAAAGGAGTAGAATTGGTTCTTTTCAGAAATCACTTAACGGATGTTTCGATCTCTGAGATTCTTAATCTACATGAGTACGCTAAAAATGTGGTTAACCGTCCAATCGACGTATTTACAACTTCAGAACTGGCTGAGGAAATCCTTAAAATGGACATCGCTCCATCAAAACTTGACATTGGAAAACTGGCAAGTGAGTGGTTAAATGAAAAAGACAAATATGCATCGAAAGCAGAATTCCTGAATGGAAAGCTGGCAGGTTATGAAGCTTCTAACGGAGGTTCACTAGAACCTAGGGATGTAGTTCTATATGGTTTTGGGCGTATCGGACGTCTTGCAGCAAGAGAGTTGATCAAACAAGCTGGTAAAGGTCAGCAATTGAGACTTAGAGCTATCGTTACAAGAGGAGCTTCAGATCAGGATATTATCAAAAGAGCTTCTTTGTTGAGAAATGATTCAGTACACGGAGCTTTCAAAGGATCCGTAAACGTAGACCTTGAAAACAAAGCGTTGATCATCAACGGACAGATCGTTAAAATGATCGATGCAAGTAATCCTGAGGACATTGACTACACACAGTACGGTATCAATAACGCTTTAGTGATCGACAATACAGGTGTTTACACCAACCGTGAGGCACTTAGCAAGCATCTTAAATCAAATGGAGTATCTAAAGTTTTATTGACTGCTCCTGGAAAAGAAATTCCAAACATCGTATACGGAATCAATCAAGGAACTCTTGACGTTGAAAGTGAAACAATCTATTCAGCAGCTTCATGTACAACCAATGCGATCTCTCCTATCATCAAAGTTGTCAACGACAAATTTGGTATTACAAAAGGACACATCGAAACAGTTCACGCCTATACAAATGACCAAAACCTTCTTGACAATATGCACAAAAAGCCAAGAAGAGGTCGTTCAGCTGCGATCAATATGGTAATCACTTCTACAGGTGCAGGAAGTGCTGTTACGAAGGTCATTCCTGATATGAAGGATAAGTTGACTGCCAACGCTGTGCGTGTACCAACTCCAAATGGATCATTAGCAATCTTAAGTCTTGAGTTGAACAAAACAACTACGATTGAAGAAGTAAATGCTGTTTTAAGAGATGCGTCTTTGAATGGAGATCTTGTTAATCAGATCTACTACTCATACGATCCTGAGCTTGTATCAAGCGATATAATTGGAAATACATGTTGTTCAGTTTATGACTCTCATGCAACCATCGTATCTCCGGATGGAAAGAATGTTGTTCTTTACACATGGTATGACAATGAGTTTGGATACACAAAACAAGTAATTCGTCTGGCTAAACATATCACAAAAGTTCAGCGCAAGATCTATTATTAATGATCATCGATTGCTTTAATCTGCAATTCAAACAATAAAAAAAAGCCCGCTAAAAAGATTCAGCGGGCTTTTTCATTTTTAACGGTTTTAATGTCCACCGCAGTGAACATCATAGGTTGTACCTGTACTATCCGTATAACCGTTCTTTTCAATGTCCTTAAGATCATCTCCACAATATTCTCCGAGCTCGATGTCTTCATTGTTCTTGTAATAGTCACATGTTTCGCACCTGTTTTTTCCACATGCCCCCAACACTATAGCTGATAAAACAAACGTGAACCCTACGATTCTTTTCATTGACTTTTTCATATTTATCTGTTATAATTATCTATTTATTTGGCTTTGAAATCTATTAATTGAAAAGTTGCACTCAAGAAGAAATTTCGTCCCGGATGGGGCAATCCTATATTTTTTAATCTTGACAAATGATCAATGTAATTCTCATTCAACACATTTCTTACACCTGCTTTTAAATCAATCGTTACTCTTCCATTAATTTTTGCATCAACTGAAGCATTAACCAGTTGATATGAACGAGAAGTCGATTCTGATTGAGCCACGCGTGTTTGCTCAAAGAGATACGAATATTGAACAGAGATCCTCTCAAGATAAAATTTGCGTTTTGATTCAGTGAAATTGAAATTGAGAAGATTTGAAATTCTGGTCTGAGGGATCAACGATGTATAATTGTCACTTTTATCCTTTAGATCAACATATGAAAAGTTACCCTCCCAATGGATCCAGTGCGCAAAATGTGGATGATAGTGTAAACTTAGGTCTACCCCACTTAACCTCACTAGTTGATATTGTTGAAATTCAAAAACAGGAAGCCCTGCAATAACAGTATCCTTTGGTTGCAAATAAATGAAATCGTTGATCAAGCCTACAAATGGATTGAACACTAGTCCAATGTGCTCTCCTTTTTTCTCATATGTCAGATCAATCTGATGAGCTCGTTCCGCCTTTAGATCTGAATCACCTATTTCATAGCGCAGTGCCCCATGGTGGTAACCATTGGCTAATAATTCAGAAAGATGAGGAGCTCTGAATCCGCTCGAAAGATTTAATCTGAACGTATTTTTCTTCACCGACCTAACAGCACCGATTGAATAATTCAACCCTTCATAAGTTCTTGTAATCGGTTGTTGCCCTTTGAATTCATCCAGAGATTGGATAACTCTTTGATCAAATCGTAAACCTCCCTGAAAATTCCACTTTCGCTTTTCATAATTCATAATCAAAAACCCGCCATTATCTATGGTAAAGGCATTAGGCAGTAGAAACTCTATTGCATTTGGGTCATTATTATTCATTTGAAACATCCCCTGATATCCTGCAATGAGCGTAAGGTTTTCTTTCAGATAATATTTATACCGAAAAGTTAGCAGGGTGTTAAACAAATCCATACCAACACTTGAGATCGTAATTTTATCCGCAAACTCCCTTAACCTACTCCAGGTTTGACCAACTAATAGTGAGGCTTCATTTCTTTTGTTAAACCATTTATTTTCGAACGAGAAAAAATGATTGCTTGAGTATTGAACAGCTAAAACACGATGTCGTTCCTGCTGATCAACCTGAAATGACAAGGGATTGATAATGGAATCATGTGTATGTCCGGGAATTCCAACTCTTGTTCTGGAGAAGCTATACCTCATATGCATTGACCAATTCTTTTTGTTGGTCCCAAGCGACATCCTAAAGACGTTATCACTAAATCTTGAGTTTTTAGCAAATTTGCCATTGGGCAATAGATAATCTGCATGATTTGTATATAATCCTCCGACATTCAAACGCAGCTTGTTTCTTGATGTTTTATATAAAAAAGAAGATCTATTGGATAAACTGGCAGATTCAAATTGTACCTTTCCCTGATACTCTGAACTATTTATTGCCGCATAAGGCTCATCAACAAAATAGATTACTCCTCCGAGAGCATCTGCACCGTACAGCAAACTTGACGGCCCCTTAATAACTTCAACATTCCCAACTCCCAATTCCGTTACAGGCATTCCATGGTCTCCTCCCCATTGTTGATTTTCCAATCGTAACCCATTCAGCATCGTCACAACCCTCACCCCTTGCATTCCTCGTATAACTGGTTTTGAAATTCCAGTTCCTGTTGAAGCATTATAAACTCCAGGGATCTGCTCCATTATTTGCATCAGGTTAGTTCCTGGAATGGCATTCAGCTCGCTCAATTTTTTAGTTTCGACATGAATGACATTGAATTTCTGAAGGGTAGATTGATTTCCGGATACGACGACCTCTTCAATCTCCAGGTGATTCGAATGAATCAGAAGTAATAAATTCAAATTTCCGGATTCGACCTTTTCAATTGTTGATTCATATCCAGGCATCGAAACTCTCAAGCGAACTGATGAAGGTAAGGGTATACTGAATTCAAATTTACCCAGTGAATCCGCAACAGTCCCCACCTCAAGATCTAAAATATAGACCTTGGCGAATGGAAGTATTTCTTTGGTGTCCCCATCCTTCACTTGACCAGCCAAAGTTTGACTTTGAAGATCAAATCCAAAAAAGATCACCACTATTAACGCGGTAATCAGATTCTGAAATATCATAAAATAATTGTAAAATGTAATTTATATCAACTGTGATGTGCCTTTAGCATTGGATCATGCAACAGTCGGCGGCCCCCTTAAGGATTGAAGTAAGTCTGCACTTTCTTCAATGCTCGTCACGTTGAAAATAAATTGATCGAAAGGAATAGTTCGATCTGCTATAAATAAAGGCGTTTGCGGTCCAGAACATACCCCCAGCTCCATGTCACATGCGAAGCAATCCTTTTGGGTGATTTTTTGAGAATACGGATCATGCTGATCATGCGTTGCGGAATGGTCACAATCATGCCAAAGCTCTCTGGGTGATAATAGTACTACCAGATTTAACAATAATAGAATGGCAAATAACCTATTCAGCATATTGTAAAAATAAACACTTTGTTCTGAAAAATGTTCTCGGGCTACTGTTTAATTCCTGCTTCTCTAAGGCAACGACGAACTTTCTTTTCGTGAAGTGCTCTTTCTTCAGGGGTTCTATCAGCATCCTGGATTCTAAAAGCCTGACACTTCTCGTCGATCTCATCAAATCGTTTTGACAAGCGATCAAATTCTTTATCTGGAATATTTGGCTTCATGAAGGCCTTGTTAATTGAATCACCTTTAACTACGCAATCACAAAAATCCCATTGCTCACCATATTTGGCCTCGATCTTTTTAATTGATTTCTTTAGATCAACACTATCCATTGCCGGCTTCTCTTTCTTATCAGCACTTTTCAAGGCTTCATCCAACCCCATTTCAACAGAATCCTGATCAAGTTCATCAGTCGGTTCCGTCTTTGTCTCATTCCCTCCACAGGAAATTAACATCAATAATAGCAATGGTACTATATAGCGCATTGGTTCGGGTTCATCAATTAGGTTTTTCAAAGATAAGAACTAATGGAAACAAAAAAAGTGCTTTGAAAAGCACTTTTTTGAACAATTGTCTTTTTTTATCCTAACAGGCGATCTGTCGAGAATTCAATTATTTTGCCATCAATTGATCTTCTGAAGATTGAGCAATTGCAGATTTGTCCAATCTGATCTTACTTCCTTCTGAACTGATCAAAACAGTTGCATCATTCACTTCTAGGATCTTTCCATGAATTCCTCCTATAGTAACCACTTTATCACCTGTCTTCAAGCTTTCTCTAAACTTCTTTAATTCTTTTTGTTTTTTCATTTGAGGCCTGATCATGAAGAAATAGAACACGATCAAGATCATTCCAAGCATTATTAACTGCTGCATAACTAACTCTGTTTGTATTATTTACGTTTTACTTTAGCCCGGATTATCACTTCCGTAACTGATGGTTCTGTATTGGCTACAATACGAACCGATTTCGAGATCATAGATCCCGAAGTTTTATCTGTATTCACTTTTGCTTTGATAACTCCTTCGCCCCCTGGCTGAATAGGTTCAGTTGGCTTTTCAGCAACCGTACAAGAACAAGATCCTTGAACTTCTGCGATCACTAAAGGATAGTTTCCTGTGTTTTTCACTTTGAATTCAGCGTCAATCACCTCTCCTTTCATCACCGTGCCTGCATCATAAACTGACTCAACAATCATTGTTGTTTTGTTGCCTATTTCAACCTCATTACTTCCGCCACAAGCAGAAATCCCGGAAATGATCAATAAAAACAATAACTTTTTCATCGTATTAACTCATTAATCCTCTACCTACCTTAACGATCTTCTTTTCTTTCGTCAATCGATCAATTGCTTTATCGAGGATTCCATTAATAAATCCATTACTCTTTGGTGTGCTGTAGAATTTGGAGATCTCAATATACTCGTTCAACGTCACCTTTGTCGGAATATTCGGAAAGACCTGAAGTTCAGTAACCGCCATTTTCATAAGGATCACGTCCATTTTCGCAATTCTATCCAGCTCCCAATTCTCTGTCAATTCATCGATCAATACTTCGTTGGAACTATTCATATCGATAGTCTTTCTCAACAGTTCGATAATGAATTCTTTTTCATCATCATCCGGCTTGAAGAGCGGAAGTAATTCCAAAGGCTCCCCTTCTTCCATGGACTTTAAAGTTTTGATCACCATTGAACAAGTAAGATCAATATCATCCATCCAGAAAATACTTGATTCTTCAAAGAAATTCAGCAATAGAGGACTATTTGCTATTTCTGCTTTGAAAATTTCAATTAGGAACTGACGATCTTCTTCGTATCCTTCAACCCCATTATTCATATGGATGGTGAATGTTTCGCTTTCGCGAATAGAAAGAAGCATTTTACGAAACATCTCCTTGTTCAGGTCACCTACCCAATTCACTTTTCTTGTTTCAGAAACCTTTCTTAACTCTACTGAATCTTCAATTTGCTGAATAAGGGCATTATTAACGAATTTCATATTCGGATGAAGATCCTCTTCAGTGGGCATCAACTTCTTCTTATTCTCTTCTATTCGATGTAATGCAATATTTCTGATCTCATCAAAAGTGAGGAATAAATAAATGTACAGATCGTACATCTTTTCCACAGATGCCATCAATTCTTTTTCAGTGCGAACATAATTCTCTTCGTCAGACTGAAAATACGCGTAGAGGGCCTGCAAGACCTTAATTCTTAAATGCCTTCTATTCAGCATGCTTTATAGGGGAAGTTTTACGTTACCAATTGCCGCGATTCTTTCCTCAGCCATTTTATTTGCGATCTGATAGGTTGGAATATTTTCAGCACTAGATCTTTTCACAATATTTTCAATCGTATTATAGATCTCTTCTGCTTTACCCATCGCCCATTCAGATGACAATCCTTTAACTTCAGAATAACAGTTGATCACACCACCCGCATTGATTGCGAAATCGGGAGCATAAACAATTCCTTTGTCCATGACCATACGTCCGTGAACAGTTTCTTTACGTAACTGGTTATTTGCTGCTCCAGCGATAATGGAACACTTTAATCTGGATAATGTCTCATCGTTAACAGTTGCACCCAAAGCACAAGGAGCATAGATATCCATATCTACGTCATAGATTTTATCCAAGTCAACAACATGCGCTCCATATTGCTGAGCGACTCTCTTCAACGAAGGCTCATGAATATCCGAAATATAGATCTCAGCATTTTCTTTTGCTAATGCTTCAACAAGATATTCTCCAACGTGTCCAACTCCTTGAACAGCCACTTTTTTACCAGTCAATGAATCAGAACCATACACGTGCTTTGCACATGCTTTCATTCCAACATAAACTCCATGAGCTGTTACCGGAGAAGGATCCCCACTCTTTCCAGGAAGACCAACCACATGATCCGTTTCCATACTCACATACGTCATGTCTACAGGAGAAATACCTACGTCCTCAGCAGTTATATATTTTCCAGCAAGTGAATTCACGAATTTCCCGAATCGTCTGAATAAAGCTTCAGATTTCATTGATCTTGCATCTCCAATGATCACAGCCTTACCTCCACCAAGATTTAATCCTGAGATCGAATTTTTGTAGGTCATACCTCTGGAAAGACGAAGAACATCATTCAATGCCTCCATTTCATTGTTATACGCCCACATTCTTGTACCGCCCAAAGCCGGCCCTAAAACTGTATTATGTACTGCGATGATTGCTTTCAGCCCCGTCTCATTATCATTACAAAACAATAGCTGTTCGTGGTTATACTGGCTCATTTGAGCAATAACCGGATTTTCTGCGAGGTTGGTATCCTCAATATTCTTTACCTCAAACATAATGATTACGGTAAGTGTTATAAAGTTATTTCAAGTTGAATCTCTACTTTTGCAACGTCTTGCAATTGTGCAGGCAAAAATAGGAAATTATCGCATGAAGTCGCTGAGCTATCTCAACAAATATTTCTTAAAATATAAATGGCGCCTGATCCTTGGTGTCATTTTCATCGCTATCTCAAATTACTTTGGAGTGCAGATGCCATTGTTTGTCAAGACTACGGTTGATAGCCTGATGACATCAATCAAGATCGAAGGACTCGAAGATGCGATCACTCTATCATTAAAAATCGGTGGTATCTACATGTTGTTGTCGTTAGGGAAAGGATTCTTTCTTTTCCTTATGCGTCAAACGATCATTATCATGTCTCGATTTATTGAATTCGATCTGAAAAATGAAATCTATCAGCAATACCAGAAACTGGACTTCACCTTCTATAAAAAGAATAGTACAGGAGATCTAATGAATAG
>SBFR01000093.1 GCA_006227105.1 Bacteroidota bacterium | reverse complement strand
AGGATAGAAATAAGAATATACCTATAAAAAATATATAACGTTTAGTCATCAATTGTAATTGTACCTTCTATTGACCCTTCCACTGTAGTTTTGCCACCATTTTTGTCTGGAATTTCTATTCCAGCTTTTATTCCAGCTTTTAATTTCGCTTTGTCATTTCCTTCTTCATAACGCAAATAGACTTTCTTTTTATCTTTTCCTACTCCTAATTCACCCCCTGAAATGTTTTTCCCTTTGGAGTCAACAATTTTAAAATATTGGCCGTCAACAGGCACTCCGTCTATATAAAATTGGCCTTCCGTTATTTTTTCGACAGTAACCTTGCTCTCAGTGTCAATTTCAGTTTTCATTTCGAATGAAACAGCTTCATAATCTATCTTAACCTTTTTACCTGCATAAATTCGACTTTTGAACTTTACCAAATCTTTTAAATCGGTGCTTTCAGAAGCAAAAAATTGCTCTATAGCACTTTCTACATATATCTCACTTCCAAAATAGGTGCTAACTGATAATTTACCAGGTGTCCCTTTTGGTCCTTTTTTATATTTTTCAACCTTTAATTTTGCTTTTCCACTAAAGATTCTACCAATACCTTGAAATAATCTTCTGAATCCTTCAGCTATTGCTCTCATCGGGTCATTTCCCAAAGGATTATATTCTAGCCCCTCTAATTCTGTCCCATCTAGCAAACGATTCTCACTAAATGCATAAGAACTATTCCAGGGATACATCGCACTCAACGGATCCGCTGCAAAAAACCTTCCAACTCGTGGGTCATGCATACGGTATTTGAAGTTGATGGAGTTGCCGTTTCCTTTTACTTCATCGTCGTGTTCCTGGCCCTGGAAACCTATTCTGAAAAACGCACTTTCAACCGTCCTTTCTGGGAGCAAAACACCGAACGGCGAGTAGTCAGAAATGTTTCTGATTCCAACCAGAGCCCCTGAAACTGTACTTCCATCTGAAGATTGTGGAATCTTAATATCACTGATAACCGTGAGTACATTTCCAAGGTGATTTGCCATGGAGTAGGTCTTATTCCCTACAGAAGTTGAATAATTTTCATTTGGCACAGCACTCATCGATATCGTTTCCATGTTGATCCCTAATGACGAACTTCCGTATATGTGTCGTTCAGTTAGGTTATAATTAACATTCGAATTTACAACTTCATGTTCATATACGCTCATTTGATTGCCTTGAGCATCTAACAAATAATAAGTACTTTTCTCAAGATCCCAGTTATCATTAAATACATGTTTGGCAATTCGGTTACCCATAGCGTCGTAATCAAATGAGATGTTCTTTTTTCCTGACCCTGAGGGCCTTCTGATCTCCTTAACCTTACCATCCACTCGCCAAATAATTTCGCTGATTCCTTCCTGAATGTCATTCACCAGTCGTCCCTCTTCATCGTATGAGTAATTATATGCGGTCTCTATGTTTTGATCTTGCGGATTGAACAAATCTTGAGAGATGTCATTGTCCATATCATCAATATCTGAGTCATCAATATTTGACTCCACATAATCGTTTATATTGTATAAGCGGTTTCTCAAGAGATTACCATTTGCATCTTTCTTATATCCATAGCTCATGTCCTCGATCTGAACCCCAGCTCCTGTATAACGATTCTGATGCACAATGTTACCCATTGCATCGTATTCAAATGTATTTAGATAACGATTGTCGTACATTCCCGAATTTCCCCATTGATTACCTGTTAAATTAATAAAACTCTTACTGGAAAGCAAGCGGTTTAACTGGTCATACTGATATGCATTCGCCATTGGCATAGCTTCACGAGAAGTAGGATCAGTCAATGTCGTCTGCATAACTTTGATGTTTCCATTGAATAAATCGTTCGAATTGGATGCAAGATCACTGTTTTCGATCAAAGCAGCAGGTGCAGTTGCACTGATAGGAGTATAATCATTCGCAAAATAATGCAGTGAGAACGCCATGACATCATCAGCAAAATTACCATTAAGGGCATTATCAACTCCATCCTTACCCGGGTCCAAATTATTTTCTAGGGATGTGGCATTAACACCTTTCATCCATCCCTGAAGATTGTATATATAATCCATTCCTTGGAGTTGATCGTTTCCGATCTCCACTCTGGCTAAAGGACCGTGATCATAGTATAAATATTTCGCATCTTGTTGCCAGTCTGTATTTTGAACTAACTCATTCTCCAATGCCTGACTTGTGACATTTACATTTCCAATTGCTGCGAGAATTGGAGCTTCACTGGTTGTGTGTGCAGAAATAATACGATTGTCTGCATCATAACGATAAGCATGGTGCCATTGATCGATTTCACCATTTTGCACACTCATACGATGTACATTTCCAGAAACCAGATCATATATGTAGTCCATACGCTTGTATCTCTGGTCTGCTATACTCGCAAAATCCGTTGCCATTTTTTGATTGTCTTGAAGGATTGTCTTTACATTACCATGAATATCATAATCATAGTGCGTGGCATGTGAATATGTTTGGTCATCGCCATCATAAATTTCCTCATAGGTAACATGAGTTATTCTCTTGCGTTGAGTCAATGGATTTGGAGTAAAGGTTGATGGTAATCCTGTTATTACTGTTTTGTCGTAGTAACTTTTCGTTACCTCCTTTCTAGCGCCGGAACCTTCAACCCAGGCAATGAGCTGAGCATCATCTATCACAGAAGGATTGTAATATCCTGACACGTCCGTTCCAAATACATCCTTGAATTGCACTGATCCTGAATTTGTGGCTGGTGAAGGATTTTCTGTCTTCTCTCCAACTTCAACCACACGACCCAAAGCATCATATAAGGTATAACTAAACTTGCGCTCCTTTGGATTTCCAAAAACGTCAACAACGTTGAATTGTCTAGCATTCTGACTTACAACCAAACGTCCTAATCGATCATAAAAGAATCTTGATGAATAACGCGAATTTGGATCGAACACTCTTCGTGTATAACAATGTGCTGCAGAAGCAAAAAGTGGATCCAAATATTCTCCTCCAAAGACTGCATTCACTGGAGTGCTAAAATCAATAGTGTATATATTAATCTGACCATAAGTGTCAACTCCTATTGGATCTGTTCCATTCAGAAGTAACATACTTTGAACGATCCACGACCCAGCAGTGGGATAACCTGAAGCTGAAACTCCAGTTGCAGTGAACTTATAATAAGCTCCATTATCACCTACCGCAACAGCGTATGTGTTGTCAATGAATTTTAACTCATTGATGTCTTCAGTCCCAATAGAGGAGTTGAATATTTCCGTTCCAGTCGCGTCGAAGTATGAGAATAAACCGTTTTCACCTGCAATTGCAAAGGATCCGTTATTGAATAGTTCGATAGAATTGGCAGTTCCAACAAAAGTTCCAAAACTGCCATTAGTACCGTTGATCAAATTCAACCAAACAACTTCATTTGAATTCAAAATGTAGAGTTTATTCTGGAATACCTCTAAGTCAGTAACCTGATCAAGGGTATTGTTAAATGGAAAATTCTGAATAATACTGCCCGTGCTATTCATAGGAATTCCTTGTCCAAAAATCATAGATCGATTATCACTAATTGTAATCACTTCGCTATATTGGTCAATTGGTGCAGTTAGGGCTAACGGCTTTATGGTATACCATGTTGTTCCCCCATCTATTGTTTTACGAATAGTAAACTTATCTCCAAGCACAGTGCCTGAAGTTGTATTTGCAAAATGAACATCTACTAATTGTGGAGTGAACAAGTCTCTTTTTTGAATATAACTTGCTCCAGCAATTTCCAATACGGTCTCCTGATTACCTACAATCATCATCTTCAAGTTACCTACTTTTGGACACACTCCACGCAAATCCTCTGAACCAAAGGTGAGTTTTGCAAAGTCAGAAATCGTTGGGTTAGGAGAATAGATTACTCTACCATTTTCACCAACAGCATACATTCTATTTCCATTAATTGCAAGGTCATATAGGGACTCTGTAACTACTGACTCAATACTTCCTCCGATTGATAGGTTGAGTGGGTTCGAATTGTAAATACCGGATGAAATCGTTCCTCGTGATAAATAACCATTTTCTCCAGCCAAATAATAGTTGTTTCCCAGGAATGATGAAGCGTAAATGTCTTTATTGGTAGCGGTTCGGACAATTCTCCAAATACCAGATTCTAAACGGTACAACGAGCCGTCACTTCCAGCAGTGAACATGTAATTATTCATATAGTTCACTTCATTCAATTTTACTGGATTGGTTGCAGTAGATTGAACTGTTATCGCACCTCCCGGAATTGCTACATATCTAAGCTCATTCCCTGCCAAGACCAAACTATTTCCTTTTACAACCATACATTCCTGGTTGGAAGAGGCAGCATTAGTAATTGTTGTTGGGGGAGTATTATTTGGTAATGCTAAATTGATTCGCTTGATCTCGCCATTTGCTTTATAAGCAAACACCATTGAGCTTACAGGATCCTTATCCATGGCAATAAAAGAAGAGCCTTGAGCATTAATATTGCTAACCATTGGGGAACCAATTGTAGGATTAGTTCTAAATCGAATGAGTCTTCCATTGGTGGTTAGTAGTGTTCCTCGAAGTTCAGTTCCATTCGATGTTACTCTTTCCAAGGAGATGTCTTTGACTACGCCTCCTGCTAAAATATTACCCAGAGCATAGGGTGTCCAGAAAGAAATAGTCTCGCTTGCATTATGGGAAATGTATAGTTCAGAACCAATAGCGATTACCGCTGTTGTAGTAGAGGTGTTACCATTGACTATTCGATCTACCCAACCTGAAGTAATATTCATTCCCTGAACATTGAAATTAACTGGTATTGTCGGGGTTTGTGGATCAGTAGAATTTACGATTAATACCATTTTACTATTCGCTCCCACTGCAAGTACAGAAGAACCATCCTGAGATTCAGAAAGATGATTAAAAATGTCAGATGAAATTTGTTGCCAATTAGCACCAGCATTTACCGTTCTGAAGAGCTTATTATCTACAATTGCAACTCCGACATTTTCATTCATAAATTGAACGTCGGTGATGTTTCCAATCAGATCAGTTTCGACCATATGCCAACGCGATCCTGTATTGCTGATATCGGAATTTATATATAATCTTCCGTCAGCTCCTGCCATAACTGACGCATTCCCAATGGTTATGTCTACCGAGTGAATAGCTCCTGCAGTGAAATTATTCGATTCTGTCCACGCACCACTTGAAAGCGGTTTTGTGAAAAGAGTTGCAGTTGAAACAGGTGTGTTTCCGTTTGCAGTAACAAAATAGTGTGTCGAAGATTTCGAAATGCTGCTAAGATCCCATACTGAACCAGCAGAATATGCTGAGAAATTCTGTAAATCTGTACTCTGAGCTATGAGACCGTTATTTCCGACAATGGTTACTGTGAAATTACCAGCTCCATTATCTTCAAAAGTAATATCATTCAAGTCAACGATCATTCCAGCATTACTCCATGAATTGAGTAAATCCCAACTGTTTCCACCATCCTTTGTTTTGAGAACAATTCCGTTTGATCCAATTGCAAATCCTAAGTCGGCTGTCAGCATCACTGCTTTTTTAAGATCACTTCCAATCAGATTATAAACACGATTCCAGGTTATACCGCCATCTGAAGTCTTATACATGTATCCCCTTACTGGATCACCCGATTGAATAGGAGGGACTTCGCCAACGAGATATCCAATATTTTCATTAACCATTTGAATCTTACGAGTGATCAACTTGTTATTCAATCCATTTGGCAAGGTTAACTCATAGATGTTCATCGGGTCTGTATCAGGAGTTGATTGTGCAACTAATTGATTGAGTGAGTTATACTCATATCTGGTTGCCAAACGATGAGAGGTAAATACCGTTTTATTTCCAAACGAACGGTCAGATTGGATTTGGATAGACAAAGCATCATCACTACTTGTTGTATTCAAACGTTCAACACCAGCTGGTGGAATGGTTTTAATCAAATTACCAGCTTGATCATAATAATAAAGAGTAAAATGATATAGCTTGTCATTGTATTTATATGAAAGACTTTCATCAACGCTAAGACAATGTGAATTGTACAAATTCACCAAAGCATTACTTAAACTATCCTGATAATTAGCATAATCTTGCTGTGCATTGAATACCGCTTGATTGTACTGCATTTCCAAACAATCATCTACCAATTGAACAATAATTTGCTGATTCTGAAATCCTGATTGATGTTCCGGTTCACATGGCTTATGACACACATTACTTGGATCGAGGTATTCATAAAAATAACTTGCGTTTGTGAAGTCAATTAAACCTGCTTCAATTTGCTCCAATCTGGCACAAAACTCTCCAACGCAATAACAGACATCATACTTAACAAATGTTTCGTAATTAGGGATTTCTTTGTAGAAATAGGCATAGTTGTTATCCTTTGCCCAAGTGTTGAAATCTAGAATACATTCCATGTACTGAGAATATGCATCTTTACAAGGATCTATAGCCTCTAACTCTCCATTACAAGGTGCAAAGTCTTCAATAGAAACGGGTGGAAGAGATGGAATATTCCCTGAAGTACTCGATATATATTGCGATAAATAGGCTTGATATTGTTTCAAACAGTCAGCCTTGTACCCAGAAAGAATGAACTGATGCACATTTTGAAAAGCAAACGCCAATGTTACGTCATTTGCATCTGCCCAAAGGGATTGATTAAAATCTTTTATTGATTCTTTGTAGAGGATATATAATTTTTGATCATCCCTCATAGTAATATTTGCTGTTTCTGGTAAACAGTTTTTGCGTTCAGGAAGTCTACCAGGACAGGCACTTACTACACTGGCAATATAATCTGTAAATTGTTGTTGTCCTTCCGATGAACAGAACAGATTATTCTCAACGATATCTTCAAAGGCATACATTGGCGAGAATTTCTTGAAATCACCACATTGTGGTCCTGTTCCGTCCAACTGACCGTTTTCGAAAACCAAATAAGCATCAGTATATTGCTTATAAAGCGCTTGTTCAGCAGTTGTAATTGTTGTTGTAGCGCCAAAATAACTTAGAATATCCTGCCCAGATTGCGAACCATTTGGCATGGTTTCAAGGTACAAAAGGTATTGACCATTGTTTCTTGCAACCTTAGCATCCGTAAATTCAAGTTTACTTATTGGAGATAGACTTGATGCACCCGTTTGGGTTGCGCGGAGGTTATACCTTGTTATAGCCTCATAATATCTATCAAATTCATAAAGCACATTTGTTCCGTATCCATATGTACTTACGTATTTATCTGGATCCTTTAAAAAATCCAGATTATCCAATTCTGGAATAATGTGTTCAATGAATCTCAAATAACCAGGAGTCGGAAAATTAAATCCGTTTTTCGTAAAGTAATTGTATTGTTTTTTCTCAATATAATTTGAATCTCCGGGATTATATCCATGGCTAACATTAAAGCTGTCAATTGCTGCAGTATATTGATTATACCGATCAATACTATTGTCCAAATAGAAAAGACCGTTTGCAAGTCTTTGAGAACGCATTGAATCTAATTCATCAATAGTCAATGCACTAGGAATACAACCATAACATTGCTGAATTGATAGACAAGAAGAACCAGAAATAATTCCCTCAACTAATGATCCCGCACCATTGTCAAATGTTGCCACGATCTCAAAATCATGATAATTGAAGAAATTATCTGTAGTTCCGGAAACACTCATCTCGCCAAATGATACCACTTCCGTCAAACTGTTACTTCCATCAGCAGTAAGATTTATTACACATTCACCCGCATTGATGATGAGTTCATCAGTTAATAAATTATAGGTTGAATTAGTTGAAGAAATACTTGGATCCCACTGATTGGTTATTGAAGATTCTAAGAACATACTACTGAACAAATCAATATTTTCAGTCCCACTAAAGTCATTGGTCACGATAACCTCATTAAGCACGTTATATAATGCATCAAAAGCGTTATGCTCATTAGTTTGACATTCAACAGGAGTTGGTAAATCACATTTTCCTGTTTGAATGCCAACTGATTCTCCAGAGGAATTTTTCCTAATTACATTTCCTTCTAATGATATTATTACACCTCCCGTTAAATGTGCATCAATGCTAAACAAGTGTTGGCCCATTGAAAGCATATTATCAAAATAGGCTACTTGATTGAAATCTGACCAGTTAAACCCACTAGGGTTTGATGCTGTAAAAGTTAAATAAACTCCTGCTTGAGAAGAAGTTGAGGCATTATATAGTTTGAATTCATTAGAACTTATTCTTTCCCATGATATTGATGTGCCAACATTTGTGGCATTTTCGATCAACATAGTCTGAAGTCCATTGATGTTGTTTCCACCTACAACTAATGGATCTATGTCTATTGGATTTATCACTGTTAGATTCCCAGTACTAGCCAAAGTGCTCAATAAATTTTGGATATCTCCTCCAAGCTCATTGAGCGTACATTCATTTGCGAAGGAACAGTTTCCTATTTCAAAAGTTGTCAAACTTCCATTTATATCAACAACTTCATTTGAGTTTCCGGCAGATAAATACACCCCTTCAGCTTCAAAATTGGTACCTGTAGTTGAATATAAATTGATAATAGAATTCAATTGATCCCAAGTGACTACTGAATTTGCTTTGGTTAATGTCAATGTTGCATATGTATTCCCTCCTGGATTTTGTATCCATTCTGCGATCAAAGTGTTGCCGTTAATGTTTACATTCTGAATTAAATTTGGAATTGTTCCGGGCATGTTGAAATCATTGTCCGCTTGGAAAAGGGCATTTAGTCCTGAATAATCATTCAACTCAATTCCAGAATTATCCAACTCGTCATTAAAAGCCAACTGAGACAATAAATTTTGAAGGGTAAATGGTACTGGGCATTGACCAGTAGCCAAATACATTTCATAAGCTGCTTCATTTGCATTTTGTACTGTAATTACTTCCATCACGTTAGGAAATCGTCGATCCTTTTGTTCAAACAAATTAAATAATGCTGCTCCACAGGGTTGGGTAGATTGGTAATATGGAGAATTCAAATAAGCACTCGGATTATTAAAATCAAATGGTTCTATCATTCCACTACTGAAAGGATTGTAATCCTCATTTCCAATACAACCGCAATATTGATTGCACTCAGTAAGTGCAATGCAGTCTGCAAGTTCATGTTTCAACTGCTGTTTTTGAGATCTATAAATTGCTTTAAGAATATTCCATTCTGTATTTAATATTGTTACATCATACTGTCCGTTCACAGGTCCTCCAAAGTCGAAACAACTTGCCGGTGGATTAGAGTAAAAATTATCTCCACAACGAGCCATAAAAGCTGCAGTCTGTGCCATGCTTCGCATTATCCCACCAATTTCTTGATAAGCATTGAATTTGGAAGTTAGGTCTACACCCGCATTAATACACTCATTGCTTGAAAACTCACTTCCATATTCAGTAAATGGATCCCAAGCATAGCTACTATTTGGGCCATTTCCTGATGGTGCTTCCACCCAGTTTTCTGTATCAGATGAAACATTTACATTGGAATTCCCATTACTATTGAAGATTACTGCATACCCCTGTGGAAGGAAACCATTTTCAATTGCTTCTTGAAATGTCTTTGTATTATCCAGTAGCTGGTCAAATGAATCACTTGTAAATTCATCTGTCTCGGAAACTTTTTCTGAATATCTAAGACAATTTTCGTAGTAACAATATTCCGGGTGATAGATTACTAATGACTTTGCCCATGAGAACTCGAAATTATCAATGAAATCAAGCTCCGAAAGCAATTCTTCAGCATAAACATAATACTCCTCATCAACCGGGTTATATTTAATACTGTTAGGATCTGTTACAGCTGGAATCCAGTTGCCATTCCCACCATCATTGACCACAATCCTAGATGTGTCTCCATTCAAATCAACATAGATTGGATGCTCTCCGTAGGCATCTATCAATTTTGGAAATTTCCAGCTTGGGGCACCTAAATTTTGAGGTAAGGAATTTGGCGTACGATATATTGATAGAATGTGATTAGTTAGATCAGTTTGCCCCGTATTATTTTGGTATTCTCCATATTGTCCTCCTGGAGACATATCCATTTGCATCATGTTATAAGCTGCCTCACAATAACTAATAGATCCTTCTGAACACAATCTTTCGCAATCCTCTTTCTGTTGGTAATAATCATTAGCAGTACCATTTCCTGAAGCGACATAGACTTCAATCGTACCAAGTTCTTCGAAACATTTTTCACAAGTAACCTGACAATCCGAAGAATCAATAAGTGCTAAATATTCATCTAAAAAGTCTTGATAGGTTTTAATACAATCGTTTATTGAATCATTAAGGTACAAATCAATAAACGCCAGTCTAGCATCTTCATTTATTGTCAGTCTTTTGTTAAAACTATAAGAGCCAGGTTCCAAGATATCCACATTGATCGTTGGAACATTATCTGATCCTATTATATCTTCAACACATAATCCATGAAAAGTATATACACTGTTATTTAATTGAAATTTGCCTACCACCTTCTGTTGATATGCTTCGTTGAATTTATCAGTTCCGCATTCATCAACTAATTCCAAAGTCAGATCATACACACAATCAATGCATATTTCAGGAAGACACTCATCCTGAAGTGGTTCAATTGTAAAACTGTACTCAAAAGAATAAGGTGAAGCATATGCCACCAACAATTGCGTAGAAAACACTATAGAATTCCCTTCAATTGAAACTATATTTTGAGAATCATCTTGTCCAAATGCATTAACATTGAGTTGAACGGAGGCATCCTGTTCACTCATTATTCCTTGTAAATTATTTGGTGCGTTTCCAGCTAGAGCAGTTGCCACAACCCTTCCTTCCTGATCAAGGTATGATATGCTTGCTTGACCATGTGCATCGATTACGACGTTCTTTTTGTAATGCAATGCATCTCCAACTTCTGATCCAAATAGTCTATCTAATTCCAATTGATTAGGCTGCCCATAGAGGTATTCTGTTTCATGAGATGAACCCAGTTGAAATTCCAGGCCAACTCCCCCTTGACGTCTGATTCTACCTGTATTGTCCGGAGTATATTCCACTCTCGTGAAAGGATATTTTTGAGCATCAGGAACATATGCTTGCTCAGCTTGCAAGTCTTGATTGTTTGTAGAATAATATTGTGAAGCACCTGACTGAGTTCCCATAGGGGCAGATCCAATAGAACAATCTTGGCTTTCCTGACTTAAGTCAAAATCTGCTGCTGAATAGCCAGTAGCAACTTCTTGGTCATTTTGATTAAAATTAGGATAGAATTGCAGAACAGAACTTTTATCAGGATTATCAATTTGACAACTCGGGTCAACAACAGGAACAGGTAAAACGTTAATTGCAGGTCGACCTTGGTAATCATATATAGTTTCTCCAACAATTGTATTCTGATCTGTACTTATTTGAGTCACAGTTTGTCTATTTCTAAGACTTCCATCGAAATAACTAATTATCTCTTTTTTCTTACCCTCTTCAGCATATGTCGCTGAATATTGCCAATTCAGAGTATTTTCGTGACGAAGGAATTCTTCTACTTCGAAACGATTATTTGTCGCATTAGAAACGGTACCAAATTCACCCAGATTCCAATCACCGTAAATGATTTCCCCGGAAACATTGACACCTACAGCTCTTAATCGGAAAACAACCCAACCTTTATCGAAAATTAGTGACAAATCATATTCATCATTACTCGTAGTAATACGTGTTGAATTGTATTTAAAATTAAAAGGAAGAAGATTCGTTGCTATTACTTGGTTTGAAGTAGGGTCATCACTATAATTGTTAATGTGCAACCATTCAAGTTGATATTCAATTATTCCCGGTATATTATTTGACCAATCCAAATGGATATGATCCGGGATTCCATCTTCATCACAATTTGTATTAACCGCCGTAATTGAATTAAAATCGATTGGAGTATCTAGCGATGTGAAAGCAGTTCTTCTATTGACTAAGATTTCATTTTGAACATAAAGATTTGCCGGCAGTGTATCATTGTATATATCATTAATATAAACGCTATCTAATCTTGCGCTGACAGAATAGGATCCTGTGAATCTAGCAGACTCTCTACTGATATATGTTGAATCGGTTTGTGGATTATAGAAAACTTCAAGGTGTATTGTTGTATCAGGAAGTGCATTTTGTTGATCATCCCATCTTTCCAGCTCAAGTCTTACTCTAACTTTCATTGGGTAACTGTAGTATTTTTTATGATTAATATCAACTCCCAATGTTAAGCGATTCTTTACCGACAAATCTAAATCTCCTGTATTTGGTGCCTGTGCAGTAACAGTTGTTTGAGGATTAGGAATCCCAGTTTGGTTAACCAATACAGGTGACCCCTGATATACAGTGAATATAGGTTGTCCTGTGTAAGGAATAATTTGAGACATTCCCAGATTAGCAATGATCAGCATTACAAAAACAACAAGATTTCTTTTAGTTGCCATTCTCATTTTATTTCGTTTCTTAAATCAATGATTTCAAAATCTTTATATTCCTCTTTAAGTGTCTTGTTTTCCAGATCCAAAAAGAATGAATTAACATTTTTCAAATTAGCTTCATCTACCTTTTTTCCAACTTGGTAATTAAAAAAATGGATTTCCATTCTGGGATGAATGTATTTGTCAATTTCTTTTGAGTCATCCAGAACATCAATCGCAGTGTACAAAATATATTTAGAGATCATTCCGTCGGAACCTACCCATAATTCTGCTCCTTTATATCTCGCTCCCTTTGCAAACATTAATGCATAAATGGTATTTTTTCCTTGTGATTTTTTCTGAGCGGTACACTTACTTTTTAGAAGTAGAGCGAAGTCATCAGTGGTTTTTCGTTTATAATATTCTTCGTTCGGATAATTAATAATAATTTGATGTTCTGCAGTATCACAAATGATTTGAACTTTGTTGTTTTGCACTATTTCCCGACCGAATTGGTGCATATTAAAAAGCTGTTTTTTTACTTGATTGCTTAAAGAGAAGCCATAATACAAGGTAGTGTCTGTCGACTGAGGTTCTTCAAAAAACAAGTATTTTGCTTCATAGCTATAACTTGACTCTTCTGGTATCTTCTCCTCAATTGAAAGAATCATTTTTGAAAATTCCTCCATTGAAATATCCTGCCACTGAGATCTTCCAGTAAGGCTGTTCAATAGAATGAAAATAAACAGAATGAATTGTTTCATTTTTTTGTAGTTAAGGCAATTTTATTGCTTTTTGATATTATCTCTGTTCTCCTGAATCGTCATAATACCCCTTTCAGTTTCCTTTTTTACCCTGATCAATTTTCCTTCTTCATCGTACTCATATAAGGTCGCATAATTACGTTCATCAAGTTCTGCCATCAATCTGAGGGAAATCGGATCATACACATAACTCATCATACTTCCATCGATTGGAAAAAATCTTATGTCATCGAAATAAATATCTTCTCCGTTAGCGATTAAAGCAATATTGATTCCGGTTGATCCGATTGGAATTTCAAATTCTGATTCAATTCGTTGCCAACCATCTATTATTGCTCCACTTGGAAGCATAGGTGATAAAGTTTGATTTGTCCCGTCAAAAGATAGTTGGATAGCACCTTCAGTATAACTTGTCACAGATTTAATGGCGTTTGCCTCTTTCATCCAAGCAGAAATAATGTATTTACCCGGAGTTGGGGAAAAGGATGTTACACACTCAGTACAAAGAACATCCTTAGCACAATTGTAACGGACATCTCCAGTATTAATAATGGTTAATGATCCGCTACACTGATTTGGTTTCACAATGAGTAGGTAATAACCTTCTTCAGAATTCGTCAGATTAAATGAAGAGTTATTTATTTGTCCTTCTATCGATCCTACAGAGTAACTATTAACTTGATCACAAATATTCAAGTCAAAATCTTCAAAAGGACCAAACCAACTATACGACCCATTTGATCCTGGAACATTGATCTGATTGCCACCAACACTTGGTCCTGCAAAATGGAAAACATAGAATAATTTATTTTGATCACATTGTTCATTATTTCCTGCTTCAAAATCATAAGTTTGATTTATATTCTCACAAACTTTCATAGCTGAAGCACAACTTACATTGGCAGTAAAATTCTGGGAAGGTTCAACATTTTCAATTTGCGATATTCCTATACAGGAAAATAGCAAAGAATATATCAATAATAATTTCTTCATGAATATCTCTTTAAAGTTCGATAATGAATTGACAACCATTAGAATCCGTTATTAAAATTCGGATTGCTGTTTGATTTGGACTTCCCTCAAGACCATCTTGAATTATCAACCCATTTCCATTTTCATTAAGTTCAACACTTGCATTACCCTCAATAATTTGGTATTCGAATTGATAAGGGGCCGTTCCTCCAATAGCAATAAGTGAGTAGGTCTGTGTAAAATGAACCTTATCTACGGTAATCATATCAGTTTTAGTGGAAATCGCACAAGGATTATCATCGCATCCTTCAATAAATGTATTTGAGAAGACAACTGAACTTCCTGAATTCACTTTAATACTGTGCCTTCCCGTATGCGCCTCATCTGAAACCACGGTCGCGTTTTCACCAATTTTAAAATGATTATCAGAACAATTCAAATAATTATAATCTTCAAAACCATCATAACCCAATTGTCTGTATCTAGTATTTGCAGCAACTGCAATAGGCAAAGATTGGTTGTATCCAAAGATTGAAGATGAATATCTATTTAATGCATCAACCGTTTCAAGGGCCTGCCCAAAAGGACTGAATTCCACTACGGATGATGTAAATGTCCAGTTTTGGCGATCAATATTCCAATTTCCCCCAATCAGTTTATAAAATGGATTGAATGAAGTAAACATTCCATCTTCACGAATGTTAGAATTTCCGTTTTCGAATGATTGTGATCGACCGCTCAAATGAACGTAAGAAGCAACAGGTCTCCATGTTCCTTTTGTACCAAGGACATAAGGATTGGTAGTATAATTATCAGAATCTTCATTTAAAAAGCACTCACAGAAAGTTCTCCAATCATCGCTATACTCAACGGATCCAGCTTGTAGCACTTTTTCGAAAATATTCCCCTGAATATTATCAAGAGGATTATCTCTCAACGCAAGAGTTCCAATAGGGGTCGTCTGTAAATTCCTTCTTCCTGAACGAAGAACTTTCATTGTGCTTACATTTCCTTCAAGTGGAGTGCCATCCTTAAGTAAGACAATTATTCCACTTGGTGATGCCTCAGTAACCCACGCCGTAACATATGAATTTGATCCCGAAATACGAATGGCCAATTCGTCACCTCTCGAATATTCTGAAGAATTAACTTGACCGGTTCCTCCATTAACAAATTGTAGATCTACTGCAAGCTTTCCAACATTACGATACGCTTGTCCCATTTGGTCATAATACCAATGTGCCGGATATGTAAAACTGTATACTTTATCATTGAAATCGGTTGTCGTTTGCGTCAGTAAAACCGTTCCAGTTTCTGCATCATATGCAAGATTATTAGTCTCTACCACTGATCCCAAATCAGTCGCTACAGTCTTTGTAAGTAACCCAAAACGCTCAATTACTTTGGTAAATGTTGCACTTCTGAATGCTGTTCGTTCATAGGATCCTGATCCCATAATAGTCGGAACTACCAATGCTGGGACTATTACATTTGTATTTATTTCTAAACTTCCAGAAACTGTATTACTAGTGCTTTTCCTGAAATCGGCAACTGCTTCATAAGTCAAACCAATCGTACTTTCACCAATTTGACCATTTTTAGAAATGGTAGTTACATTGTTGGTAAGATGCTGAGCTGGGACAATATTAGGGTTAAAACCAAATACAGAAGAACCCATGATCAAAGGTTCCGATTGATAAAAATATTCTACTTTGGTTATTGGCTCATTCTGATTTTGAGCAAACACAGATTGTCTTTTGACTTTGCCATGCATGTCATTATTTTCAATTACGAACCCCTGTGATGCAGCCATTTCATCAACCATTGAACTAAAGAAAACTGTAAATACAGGTAACTTGAATCGCTCTATATCTAGATTAGTGTACCGAGCAATGGTCGGATAATCTTTAGCAGTATAAAACTCATGAACAACCTTGCCGGTAGCGGTCCTACTAACTCCTTCTCGTTGAATATCCCGAATTGTTACCATGGAATAACCAACACTTGGTGCCGGAAAAAATTGCTCTCCAAAAGGGACTTCTTGATAATTTCTTGTATCAGGGGCTAACAAATTTTCTTGATTGGCAGCCAAGGGTTTCCTCCATGAGTTTTCATCTCCACCTATTAGTGGTTCATAAGACGCTACTCCGCTACTAGTTCCATCTTCAAGTTTGTAACTATATTCCTGACCATAAAATTGTGAACTCATTTGTTCTTGAGTCATTGAGAACCAGGAATCGTACATTTTAATTTTTTTTACTCGATGACCCCCTCCTAGTTTTTGTTTATTTGGATTTTGTAGTCTAACCCAGGATTTACCTATTACTATATTATTCCCAATGTTATCATACCATAATGATTTATTAGGTCCTGTGAAGTATTCCTGAAAAGATGTAAAAGCGCCTCCAATCGATTCAATCAGACCTGGTAAGTTAGCGTCTTCATCCATCGATGAACTGCTCGACGGTGGAATTAATTTGGATAAATGAATTCGAGCAAATTGTATTGCCGCAACAGCAATAGGATTGTAAGTTGAGCCCCCATTGTCCTTTAAAGAAGCACCTTTCAACTTGATACGAAGTGCTGGTTGGTTTCCTACATATATAATATCTAAATCAGATTCCAATTCTGATACATACGCATACCCTGGTACATAATCATATCCAGATACATAGGTTGTGTTGTTATTAATAGTTTCATCTGTAAATCGCATCAAGGCTCTAAAGTAAATTTGTTGACCAGGCGTGACGTAATCTGAAATATTCTCGTTGTAACCGCTAGGGGAAGATGGATCAGGTAAAAGTTCCACATAGATGTATCCATTTTTATTTTCATCTTCACTCAAAGGCGAAACACCAGAACTGATAATTTCATTTGAGGCCACCTCAGTCACCTTTTGAACCCCAATAATTCTAAACATTTGACTGGCGCGTAAATTTTGTACGTAAGCGTAATCATCAGATTCGTATTCTACTTGTATTTTCCCTCCTGACGGTAAATTAATTGTTGTTAAATTCCATGCTGTTGCATTTCGATCCGAGGCAGTTTTATTCATCCCAACATAAGGGAAGTCAGTTGGTCTCAAGGGATCTTCCGAAATATTTCCACTACATACACCTTGAGGTTTATAATTATTCCAGCGGTCAGTTTCTTTAATATTATACTCTGGATTTATAACAGTTTGTATGGTCCCATCAGAATTGAACCTTTCTCCATATTGAAATTCATAGGGTGTATAGCGTCCTTTGTTAGATCCTTGATAAGTAAAATAAATTCTAGTCAAGGTTAATTTTCCTTGATTTTCAATATTCCCATCAAATCCTTCACATAAGCTATAATTATATTCGAAGTGAACCGTTTTCAACGGTATAGCACCAGTAGGGTTTGCTTCGTATTCCGGAAGTGAGTACAATTCAATTCTATCAAGTTTTTGCATTGCGACCTCGTTAGAATTATCAACTAATCCTCCGTTTTCACCAATAACACTTACTGCATCCTTTCTTTTCGAAGTATAGAAAACAGCTATATGATTTTTAGATTGAATTGTTTGTACATACCATAATTCTTTCTCTCCAAAAATATAATGTCCTTTGTCGTCAGAATTATCAGTATTTAATCCTTCATCAAAAGAAGCCTTATTTTGATTCACTGGATTTCGCCATAAATAGTTGTTGATCTTTTTATAACTAAAACTTAAATACCCACCTAAATCTCCTTTACTAGGGCCTTTTATATTATCAGCATCCACATAATCTGCATTTAAAACTGAAGTCAAAAGATAGGAATGCGCATAATCGGGAGTGGTAACTTTATTGTAATAATAATCTATTCCGCGCTCGTTATCCAGCGAATTATCTTCATCAGGCTCGTAATTGACTAGGTTTTTAACGCAATCCACATCATTTGGACCAGAATTCCTTGTTGAACCCACATTAAAAGAAACATCTTGCTGAAAATGACTGTACGCCGCAATTCCATATACGTACCTTGAACCTTCAACATTTAATACAGTAAATTGACCTAAGTGATGATTCAACTCGTCTGTTGTCCATGCATGAGCAGAAGGATGAAGTTCTTGAACCCCTAAACCTTCTTTCATTTCACCATTGGTTAATGTGTAAACGACTTGATTACGTTTATCTGTCCCCGATTTCACATAATTATCAGAGGAATAAAAATTCCCTTGAGTGTCATCTAAAGTATTATCTATACGTCTATGACTTTTAACATCGAAGCGAAGTGGATTTCCTCCACCGATTGAAGTGAAATGGTCAGGATCACCATCAACAGCCAATTCATTTGCCTCTCTGAAATACCAACCAGTTGAACCATATTTGAAGGTATTTCGGGCTTTGTTTCCCCAATCGTTCCAATCACCTGACGAAGAATTAGAATAAGTTAGAGAAATATCTACTCCACTTTTAAAAGTGGATCCTAAACCGAATTCTAATCCAAGTGACCCATCTGTAGATCCGTTGTGCATTGATGGATCATATACGTGTCCTATGTCTTTTCTAACAGGTCTATAACTTCCAGAAATTCCTTGACCTGAAACGCTAAAAATATCGTAAGTCAAATTTGGAACAGGTAATGCTGGAGTGTTTTTAGTGAAGGATCCATCATTTTCTCTATTAAAATCAAGCATAGACTTTTTATCACCATTTTGCAAATTCATGAATCCATATGCAGGCATAGAAATTGTTTCGTGCCTCAACCATTGGGCGTTATAAAAACCACTTATTTCAAAATGTAAATCAGCCCCTAATACATCTGGTCCCATTTTATAAGTAAATGTACCACCACCACTAGAAAATGGAAGTGCTATTTGCGGGATGTATGTAGGCTGTGAAAAATTGAATTTTGAACTAATCGGAAGAGTTTTATTATCATTATATCTGTATTCATTTCCATTTCGTTTCATTAACTTTTCTTTTCCTTTTGTCCTTGAATAACTAATGGAGGCATTTGTCAGACCAGCTCTTGAGTTGAACTGAGATCCCAGATTTATTTTTGAAACTTTATCACCTTTTTTATTTTCCCAATTTAATCCACCCGACGGCGATAAACTTGCTCCTCCAGTGCTACTTCCAGAAAAACCTAAACCAACATTCCAACCTGTATTACTGTATTGATCAAATGATAAACTCGGACCTAAACTTACAGTTGAAGAGAATCCTGAATAATTATTATAGTTAATACCTAATGATGCATTAAGGTTAAATGAATTACTTTCATCCATTGTTCCTGATCCAGGTATAATTTCACCTGTTAGAGGATTCAATTGTTGAGTGCCAGGAATCTCAGTGAGTTCACCAAAACCAAAAAGTTCAAAATCAAAACTTGGAGTTACACCTACAGTCCAGTTTCTCCTTAAATTCATTTCCTTTTCGACATGATCGGTACCATCGAAATCATCGGGTAACCCTCTCATAGCACGATTTACTACTCCAGGGTTCAAATTCCAGCCTAAACCTACCCATGAGGCTTCCTGATCCATAGTGACACCCGCACTGTATGAAATATTTATCGGATATCCATCGACATCTAACAATGGTATATTATACGAAAAATCACCTGTGAACGGATCAACCATATCCGAAGTTCCAATAGGAGTGAAACTTTGAACTTCAGGTTGATCAGGTCCTCCATCTGGCAAAAAGATAGGATTGATAATATCTAATTTCCTATTTACAATACTTTCAGTTGAATCTACTTCGAAATTCTTACGGTAGTCTTGATTCAACATAGTTTCACCTTCATGTAAAGCAACCCTCCAATAACCAAAAACAGTTGACTCAGCGAAAACACACGTTGCTAAAAAAAGAGCTGCTATTTTAATATTGCTTTTCATTAATTCAGATTTTTCCATTTTGTGGGATCCTTTAATTTGGGTAACTTCTTTATTTCTTTAATATCAAAATCGACTGAAATAACTCCATTACCATAAACCTTATCATCGAATTTGAATTGAAGAGTTTTAACTTGATTCGAAAGGTTGAAACTTATTGATATCGTACCCTTTGGAGACAAGCCAAAGTCTCTTTCAAAATGATAATCAACGATACCAATCTCAGTCAAGTTGTTTTCTACAATGTGAATATCATTTTTAAACCCAAAAGAGAAATATTTAACCCTTTCTTCGTAGGTTGTGGAATCCTTTTCAAATGTCAAAAACTCCTGTCGCCCATTTACAGGAATCTCAATTTGAAATAAAAGGGTCACTTCTTTCTCTTTTCCTTTAAGCCATTTTTGAGCTTCAATTTCAGATATGGTTCCTCTTTTCATCGCTTGAATTACTTGTAATTCTTTAGGAATGTACCCAATCATATAATGAACATCACCACTCCAAACATCCTTTTGAAAAACCTCATTCTTTTCATTTATGCTAGTAATATAATTTGAAGGTTCTACACCATATTCCACCCAAATAAATGAGTTCAATGTTAGCATCGTTAAAAAAGAAAATAAAATATGTTTCATAATTCTAAACATTACTTCACGGTATATTTCATTTCGAAACGTTGCTTCTTTTTGTCTATAACAACTAATTTATAACTTCCCTCAAGTGCAAATTGTCCAAGATCGATCTCGTAATAATTATTACCAGTTCGTTTAATCTTAATGCTTTTATCTTCCTCCATTTCTTCATCACCCATTGTGATTTTTACATCCATAAGTTCGTTTTTAGCATTATACAGATAGTATTTTAATTCATCATCCTTATACTGCTCAATAAACTCGAATCTCAATTTTCCTTCCTCCGCAACATAATCGATCCCATCATTTTTAATTTTCATCTTATAATACTGCTTTGTCTGAACCTCAAGGGGTAAAATGAATCTCCATGCTTCTGATTTATCAATAATTACATTATTCGAAATTTTTTGAATTTGCCAACCATACCAAACACCTTCATTAATTTCTGGGGCGTCGTATGGATAAAACAATTGGGTACCCTGTATTTTATCCATTTTGACCAATGGTTGATTTACAATAATCCCAGATTCAGCTGATTGATTATCCTTTAATTCAACAATAATCAATCTGTAGAAAGTTCTTTCATTATTTTGTTGTAATCCTCCCAAATAGGACCATGTCAATAAGGGATTTTTAGTCTTGATAGAATCTCCGTCATTAGGAGAAATTAAGGATATGTTATCCTGAGCATTCAACATGAAGGCAAAAACAAAACAAAGTGCGAATAATACTTTTTCCATTTCAATTATCCTTTTAAATAGTAATCTTTTTAAACTTGTTTCTTATTAAAAAATCCATCCTAACCTCGTTGAAATAGCGTAAGGAAATCTATCATATCTCTCTCGACTATAGTAATTATAAAAATCACCTAGCACCATTCTTTCTGCTCGGAAAGACCATTCCAAATGGTTATTAATTTTATACGAGGTTTCCAATTTCCCTCCAGGCTGTATTCCATATTTATCTGAGATAGAAAGTTTGATCCCAAGCGTTATTTTCAGTTTCATTTTTTGCGCAGAAAATTCATCACCGATAATAAAAGATGTATTATTCAACAATAGGTCATCAACCATTTGAAAATAACTTATGGAGATTTTGTTAACTCCGAAATTGAATTTTGTAGCATTTTGAAGTGCAATATTTCTAAACAATCCAGTTGACACTGTGTCCGTAATAAGGTAATCATTGTAACTGATAGATAAAGTGTTTTTTACTTTTCCTAGGGTATAACTTGAAGAAATTCCGAACCCAAACATGTAATTATTTTTTGTGATTCGACCAGCGGAAGAATTCTGATATTGTGTTAAGTAATTTAATGACGTGAAATAGCTCAGATTTTTAAATAAATTTCCATTTAATTGGCCTCCCAAAACATTAAGTTCAACGGAAGTATCTTTAACGGAAAGTAAGTTGTTTTGATCATGCCTATAATTCATACCAAGCCGCATTCCTTGAGTTACAATTGTCGTTGATTTGATCTCATATCTTAAGTTATCTGGTTGTAATGTCCCTAGACTCCGAACATCCGCGTATGGATCTATCCATCGTATTATCCCTTGAATTGTAGATCTAATAAATTTCAGATTTTGCGTAATTGAAAACAAGCTTGTATTCGTTCTGTCCGACGAATAAAGTGAATTTAAAACTCCAGATCGAGAACTATCAATTAAGGCACTTCTCCAAGACGTTTTACCATAAATAAAATCAATTGAAGTACTTTTCGAAAACTTTGGAATCCATCTTATATCAAGTTCATTACCTAAAGAAGGGATTGCACTACTATCAGTATTTCCTTGTAAAGGGATTGAATTTGTAAGATACCGCACACCAATATACACATGTGTTTCATCAGGTCTTCCAAATCCAGTCTTGATATTGGTTAACCAACCACGTTGTTTAATATTCTGAAAATCGAATTGGTTAAATAAGTTGGAGGTATTATTCAGCTTATTTTGAATCGCATCTGTACTAACCATTAGATTATTCATTGTAACACCAGAAGTAAATGCCATGTACCATTTCTCTTTTTGAAATTCCAAATTCACACCTTGGATTGGAACACTGTTTTTGGATAACCCTGTAATTTTAGGATAAGTAAGTCCTAAATCAAGTGTTTTTATACTTGAAACAAAACCATTTTTACGACTGTTAATTTCATTAAGCGACTTGTTTTTTATTGTTTCACCTGATAATCCAGAAAGAACCGTTTTTTTATCAGACAATTCATTCGCGAAATCAGAGTATAGCTCATATAATATTAAAGCATCATTATAGATTTTATTCACCGTATCATAAATTGCAGCTGCTCTTTGTTGTTTTTGCTGAACTTGTTTCTGCAATAATTCTAGACTATCTATTTTTTGTTGCTTTGTTAAACCTTCAAGACCAATATCGTCATCAAAGCTTTGTTTTTCTTCCTCCTTTTTTATTTGATTTTCAATTTGATCTATCTCATTAATGTATTGTCCTAGTTCTCTTTTATACTTTTGAAGTAACACTTCCCCCATTCCTAGCTTTCCTTGAATTACTCCTTTATTCCTCTGTAAATCATTTATCTGTCTATCAATTTCTCCAATAGCTTCATTTTTTTTAGCCAAGCCTTTTTGTTTGAGCTTCTCAGTGTCAAGAGAACACCTGAAATAATTATTTACACCAAGCGGATTAATAAGCGTGGAATAGTTATATGATATGTTCACCGGTAAACCCGCTGCATCAACTGATATATCTCCACGTGTATTAAAAACGCTTAATGGATTAATCGAAATTGGATCAATATATCCAGTTAATAAGCCATATTCGTAACCAACGTTAACTACTCCAGATAAGTTAAGTGGTTTTGTTTTTTGTCTGAATTCTAATCCAACAATACCCTCTTCCTTATTTAAAAGACTGTTAGACAATTCAAAATTCACCATTGATTTTCTGAAAACCTGAAAAAGACTGTCCTCAAACGGATCGGTTGATAAAACTTCGTTTGGCTCACTAAAAGTAACATCTGGATCTATTACATTAGAATGTAAATCAAAGTCTTGCCCATAAGCTAGAGAGCAAGTTAGTAGTAGTATGGCAGTAAAAACTTTCAAGTTACTGAAGTCGTTTCACAGTTATATTATAGGGAAATGAAAGTAATAATTTATTATATCCATTATAGCAGTAATCAATAATATTCTTGGAATCCTGTTTTGAATGTCAATCAGTAACAAAAGTTTAAATAAATTCCGAATTCAACAATTCGGAAAATACCCAAATGTTTAGGGTATTTATACCCATTTTTCTTTTGAATATTTTTCAATTGTAACTTTGAACAAATAAGGAATGGAGAAAACAAAAATCGGTATCGCTGAAGATCACCCTGTTACAAGAAACGGACTTGTTCAAGTACTTGAATTAGAAACAAATTTTTCAGTTGTTTTTCAGTCAGCTGATGGCAATCAGCTGATGTCTGATATAAAAAATTCGAATATTGATGTTTTACTCCTTGATATTTCAATGCCTGTGATAAGCGGACTTGAAGTTCTACCGAAAATCACACTTGACTACCCTAATATTCGAATCATCATTTTTAGTTCTTATTTGGATGATTCTTTAATCAAGGAATCAATTGAAAAAGGAGCTAGAGGGTATCTTTCCAAAAACTCAGATCCTGATATTATTATAGAATCGATTTTTTCCGTTCTAGAAACTGGTTACTATTTCGATGAATCGATTTCTCCAAAATTGTTACAGTCAGCAAAATACAACAAGTTATTATCAGAAAAATATAACAGATACGATCCACTAACACAACGAGAAAAGGAAGTTATGATTCTTATCTGTGAAGGATTAACAACGGCTCAAATCGCGAAAAAACTTTTCAGAAGTGATCGAACGATTGAAAATCATCGTCAAAACCTATACATGAAAACGAATTCTAAAAATGTAGCTGACATCATCAAATTTGCATTGTTAAACGGATATTATAGACTAAATAGCTAATATCAATCGATTTTATATATCCCATTTTTAATTGCAAAACGAAAAAGATCAGCTGTATTTGATGTTCTGGTTTTATCGTAAATTTTATTTCTTATTCCGTCGATTGTTCGCTTGCTTTTAAATAATCGTTCACCAATTTCTTTGTTTTTCAATCCTGAACAAATCAACTGAATCACTTGTATCTCCTGTTCCGTAAGTGAATTCTGTATTTGATTTTTCAAGTGAATTTTACTTTCAAGAATTTCTGATACAAACGACTTTGTAACGAGTTCATCGTAGTAAAAACCCTTCTCGTAAACACTGTATATGACATCAATAAGGTGATCAAAATCACAGTTTTTTGTTAAATACGCTTTTGCTCCTAACGAAATGCAATCAACAATATCAGATGTTTCATAGTAGGCACTCAATACAATAACAGAAACACCCGAAAAACGCTGTCTTATTTCAAGTAATGTTGATCTGCCATCTGAAATGGGCATTGATAAATCTAGAATAAGCACATCAATTTTATTTTGTCTGATTTCATTTATTGCTGAAGCACCATTGGAAACACTAAAAACAACTTTTACTGTTTCTTCTTCATTCAACAACGACTCTAATCCTTCTCTTACGACAACGTGATCCTCAGCTATTCCGATTCTTATTTTTCTACGCATACCAGGATGGAATACTTAGTTTAATGCATGCCTTTGTTTCATTATTATATTCGATTTTAGCTGATAAAATCGACGCCCTTGAAACAAGGGAATTCAGCCCTATACCGTCCGAATTTTTCAAAAGTTCATTGAACTGAGATTGCGAAATCCCGATACCATTATGCTCGAGAAAAAAAACAAAATGATCCTTTTCAACTTGTATCTTGTATTTTATTTCACTTGGTTGATCATGTTTTATAGTGTTTTGGGTAATTTCTAATATCATCCGATAAACACTTAAGGCGTTTGGATCGTTCATTTTATCATTGGCTAATAGGATTACTTCCTTCGAAATTTCAACTTCTTGAATTGAATCAAAAAAACTATTGATTGCTGATACTAGTCCGTCTTTATAAAAGTTCCTTGGGGATAAATCACGTGTTATCAAAGTGGTATTATCGAAAATATCATCAATCATTGATAATTGATTTTCGATTTTATAAAGAACAACTTGATCTACATTCATTTTTTTCTTTGCCAGCGAAATAGACATTTTCAATCCAGATAAAAACGGATTCACATTATCGTGTAAATTCTGTGCAATCCTGGATCGCTCTTGTTCTTGTGTTTCGATGATTTTGTTCAGTAACTCTAGTTCTTTCTGTTTCAGTTCTATAATGTGTTTTTGTTTTCTTTCACTTGCTGTTTTTTTATGAAAAATCACAAAAATCAAAACAGAAATAAGTAAGCTTAAAAACACTAAACTCCCAATGAAAACAATATAAATCACCTTTTCAGATGTTTCCATATTCCAATACTAAAAAAAACATTTTGAACAATTGTTGCAAGCAGTTGAATTGGCCAGAGTGTTAATGTAATTTTAACATCATCCTCAATAATAATATTCTCAAAAAGAGAGACAAAAAAAGAAAATCCGTAATAAAAGAAAAAGGCTGAGACAATCCAGAATTTAGGTTCTTTCAAAATTTCATTTATCAGTTCATCTTGAAGTAAAGAATGGTAGATAACTAAAGATAACAGTAGAAAAAATACAGCGTATATAGTATGATATTCAGTCATTAAAAATGAATTCCCGATATTATACAGTTGAATAAAACCAACTATTACTGTTATCGGCAAGAGAATAGTAATAATCAATTTTATTACTTTCTTTTCTCTTGCAAGTAGTCTAAATATTAATAAAATAATGAATGAGGAAACAATCGTGTATACGTTTATTATTGTTATTGTTCTGATATAATGCTTCGAGAAAAAATAACAAATAGTATCTGTAAAAACAGCAATAACAACTAAAAACAAAAGTGCCAACCAGAATTTCTGGAGACACTTCTTAATTTTTGTTAGGATTAAACCTATAGGGATTAACCCACTTAAAATGGAAGTAAAAAAGAATAATTCATAAATCCATTTAGCCATTAACTATTTAAAGAGTTCGAAGTTCCACAAATATTAGGACATGGCAGACCTTTTTCAACGATAATTCCAGAATCAATATCATCTTCATTTGCCTTTGCTCCGACTAAAATTAACACTTTCTCATCGTTCTCATTAACCCCGTAATAGATTCTAATTCCCATACATCCTGTTTGAGCCAAAATATCTTCAATGTGGTCTTTCCCAAAAAAATGACCATTTGGATCTCCTGATGTTTTCGTTCTTCTGTATTCAGCTGTCCAACCGGCTGCTTCTGTCAATGTTACCTCTGAACCTTCTGTTCCATCAAATGCCATAATTTTATTTTTAAATGTTTATGGCAAAACTATCCATCGAAAAATCCTGTTTTCTTCAAAGGATTTTCGTTGATAATTAGGAATTCACCCCAATTGCTTGACTCTTAGAATTTTTCATCTTCATTTCCCTTTTTTTAATAAAAAAACCAGGTATAAGTACCTATAAATAACGGTAAAACGCTTCTAATGGATTGAATAAATTTTAATTAAAATAATTACCCGAAATAATAAAAAAAGATAATTATTTCCCAGACGCAAGGAGACCGGATCCGAGCAATAAGATCGTAGAACAACTACACAAATTACAAGGAAGATTCATAGAATATTTGAGAGAACTTCACCACAGAGCAAATGAAGAAATGGGGATCAAAATAGATGGTAACATTTCTTTCAATATTTCAGAAATATGCTCACACACGGGGTGCCCTCGCATTGAAATCCAACTAGCTAATAGTCAAACCCTGCCACAAGAATCATAAATTTAAAGAAGCCCATGGAGTAACATCGGGATCAAAGCTAGTTGCCAAAATAAATTCAACCAGAGAATTTTTGGTTTTTGCAACAGCCATTAATTCATCACGTGCAGAAGCTGCTGTTTTGCTGCCGTGATACAATGTTGTATTTGGCAATTTAATGCGCTTTTTGCCTTCAACACCATCAACGGTTTTATAGAATTCAAAATAATCCTGATAGCCCTTTTCTTTCATTGCGTTTTTTACTGGGGTGTGTTGATCTTTCAGATCATAATTGAGTAATACTCCCATATTTTAAAATTAAAAAAATTAATGTGGGTGATCGGCAATATACGTGCCGGGGTCACAAATATGACACATTGGTAAATTTGCTTGAAAAACTACTGACATACTGACAGTTATAGAGAAATATTTACAGTTATAATGTCTTTTTGGGTGTTAAATGAGTATTTATACGCATTGACATTGCTTAAGGCAATGTTTAAGTTTGATAAAACATTAAACACACCGCTATGGGGAGAAAACCAAAACTTAAAATCACCGTTGATTATTATACTCTAAATGTAAAGGTGCTTCCGGCAACCAATGGCAATACCAAGAGGTATGAATCGCTTTTATTGAACTGGTACAACAATGGATATGGGATAATGACACCGGGGGATAAACGCCATTACTATTCCTTGAGAAAACTTGATAAAGTTGATGACGGGAAGGTATATTATGGTGTGGTTACCAAATATGTTTCTTTTGAAAATATAGACTTTGTAGATAAAATCACCCAGCGACTGATACCACACCCGATTCCTGACAACGCTGAAGCAAGAGTAAGTGAGCATGAGTTTGTCTTCATCCCAGAGAAGCACAGATTTGCAATAATTAAGGTAGGCAAAATTGATCCCGATATCAAGAAGTCTGGAGCACCTTTGAATAAAATGAAGGAAGTGATAAAGGTGGCTTTTGATAATGGATTGGAGGTTGGAGAACATGCTGTCGTAGAGGTGGAACAGGAACAGTTTGTATTCGATGAAATCCTGGCTAGTAATTTATTGTCTCTACAGTTTAGAGTTTCTTATACCAATGACGATGTTTTGCCGGAGGGTAAGAAACTGATGGACTCATTGATGAAGGAGAACCACATTGGGGATTTTTTCGGCAGATTGAAACCGGACAATACTGGAAAAATAAATACTGAAAAAGGAATGACTAGAGGGCTGTTGGAACTTGCCAAAGATAATGGGATGGTGAAAGCAGTAATTGAAAACGAAGAGGGTAGGAAAAACGTAAATTCTTTGGATTACCCTTCAATAAATTCGGCAGATTCTGAAAAAGGTGCGGCAAGATTTATTAACTTCTTAAGAAAGATTTACAACAACATTACAGGAAAGAATAATGGCGAAAGCGAAACAGCAGAACAAAAATGATTTTGAAAGACTCCACCCCATGGGGTTTCGAGGACTTTTCAAGGTTTATGGCGGGGCTTCATTTTTATGGAAGCCCAGCTTTATTCTTGCTTTTATTTTGTCTCTTGTTGTATTCTTTATTTCATTTTTGGGTGGATTCGATTCCAATGAGGTTCTAGATCAAATTGCTTCTGTTATTGATATTGGGATGAGTTTGGATGGTGGATTAATTGGTCTCACTTTGGCGGGACTTACCCTAATCGTCACTTTTGGAAGTGAACGGCTATTGAAACACATGGTCAAACTCAACATTACAGAGGCATTTGTTAAGAAAGAGGCTCCCGGATTTTCAAGCTATCAAACGGCTGTTGCGAAATTTGGCTTTGCAGTTTTTATTCAGGTAATAACCTTAATAATTTTGTTCGGGTACAGTATAGGTTTAAGATTCTCGTTTTCTTGCCCAGATCAAGAAACCAACCTGTTAATTAATAGCATATATCTGAGTATTGCAGTGTTTTTGATTTTGTATTCCTTGTTTTTAGTTGTTCAGATGACAATTAATATCTTCACAATTAGTCAAATGAATCATGGAGTTTATTTCAGCGACTCGATAAAAGAGGTGCTTGATGAAAACCCAGTTAATGAGAGTTCTGAAACCGACCAAGCAGGTCAAGATTGAATTAAATTCGTTCCAAAATCAGGTTGAACATAAGGGTGTCAAGATTTCTTCAGTTGTATCTGAATTCAAATTCGTTTAGAGAAGCAATCATAGCCCTCATCGAACTTACAAGCCAGTATTGGGTCTCCCGCACTGTCAATGCATACAATTTTATTGTCTATTATAACTCCGGCTACCCCGTACTGGTAACTCAACACATTGTCATAGTCGAATCCCATTGAAATGGATAAAAGAGAATGAATCTGTTTTCATTGAATTTTTAATTCAATCCGAAAAAAATAAATTCCTTTTGCTCACTTCTGAGACTCAAGATCCCTCAGATTTCATTGATTCTCACCAACAAATAATTCTAATTTCACCTGAAATTTCAATCAATCAATTTGTTCAAGTCATCGAAGATAATCTCTGATAAAAATTCGACTATTTACGTCGTTTGACGGGGTTTTACCCCGTTTGACGAATTCCCTTTTCATCCATAGAAAATGATCATATTGATCTATTTGAAATAATAGCTATAAATGTGTATTTGAAGGTTTTATTATTATCTGTAATAATATTCTTACCTCTTTTTTGAACTGAATACCACCTATCAGAATAAAATTGAGTAGAAATACCTATAGCCATTTTCTGAAACTCATTCTATTTTTAATCAAAAGAAAAGTATGAAAGTAGAAGCCATTAAACCGGGGCCAAAAAGAACTGCTATCTCAACTGGTAAACCTGATCAGCGTCAAAGAGATAACAAAAACACACCTGGAAATACTCCCTCCTTAAAGCCAAGTAAATCTACAAAGAAGAAGTCAAAGAATGCGATAATAGTATAGTTCAGTAATCATTTAAATAAAGACTGGTAATCGATTTAATTATGCTAATTGAAAATGATATTAACAATCTTTAAACTTCCTTTTACCTACCAATTTAGGTATATAATGCGCAATTAATTTATTTACATTGCGTGTATAAACTAGTTATAGTTCATAGCCCAGAGTACAACAGAACATGAATTGGATCAACTTTAAAACAGATATTAAAGATAACTTCTCCCAAACGTACAATATTGTTGTTAGAGAGATGGATATACGCAGATGGTCTAATTTTCTAACTTACTTAAAATTAAAAGGATATTTTAAGCAATATGAAACAACTGAATTTGGAATCTCAATTGACATTCAAGCTCAAGAAATAGTTGATTACTTTAATTCAGAAAGAGAATATTGGCCATCACTAGAGATTGACCTTAATGGGTTTAGAATTGATGGATTCATTAAAAGTGCGGAACACTTAGAATTATGGTTTAACGATAGAGGACCAACTGAATTGACCGAAGAAAATTACATCAAAATAACTGGCTTCATAGAAGAGTTAAGCAACGAATTAAAGTGTGAAGTACTTTTCGAGAATGAGGATGCTTTATCCGAAAGGTTAATCTTTAAAGTTGATAATGGAGTGATAAAATAAACGAACTATAACATCAACTAAAAGCCACGGGCTGAACAAACTTAATCAAGAAGCCCGCGTCTCCTAGTTGAGAACCGTTATGGGCAAGGCTAAAACGACAGTCGAAATATAAATAATTAATACAAATATGAACGACAATACAGAAGTAGAACAACAGGTGGAAACACTTGAAACGGAAGTGAAGAAATTCGCTGACGGACTTCCCTATTGGGCAAAATTTCTTGCAGAGAAAATTTTATGTGGCAATACTATTTCTGAAAACGATATTGATACTTCTTGTTCTTATTTACTTGAACATCTAAAACTTAAAGAAGAAACCGAAAAACCTGAAATTGAGATTGACTACAATGCCGAGAATGCAGGAAATTATAAATCGGATTTACTTCTAACAAAACTTGAAAATGTTGAAGGCGTAAACGCCTTAACAGAAAATCAAACAATTGAATTTAGTCCTAACCTAACAATTATTTATGGTGCAAATGGCTCAGGAAAATCAGGTTATGTAAGGCTATTGAAAACCGTTTTTTATTCAAAAGCACCCGAAAATATTTTACCTAATGTTCATATTGATAATGGACACAAAGCCATTGATGCAAAATTTACTTTCAAATCAAGCAATACTGAAATTCCATTAGGTTTTTCTGATAAAGACAATGCAGAATTTGAGCAATTTGCAGTTTTTGACGGAAACAGCGTTTTAAAACATCTTGAAAACAGAAACGAATTTGAATTTAGACCAGCAGGATTAAGTTTTTTTGCTGATTACACAAATGCAATCATTCGTGTGGAGCAAAAATTAAATGCTGAAATTCAAACCAAACAAACAGGAAACACAGCAGATGATTTATCGGCTTTGTTTGACGGTAATTCTGAAATAAAAACTATCGTTCAAAATCTGAAAGCAGAAACAAAAATTGACGACTTAAAAAAATACACGCCTTTTTCTGATGAAGATAAAACCCAAAAAGAAGCGATACAAAAACAATATGATGACCTTCTTTTAGCTTCAAAAGGAAAAGAGAAAGAAATAAAAAGTCTTGAAAGTATTAAAAGTTTGGTTGCTCAAAATAAACAAGCAATTGAAAAACTTAATCAGTTTTTCACAACTGAAGTAATTGAAGAAATAAAAACAGCTATTTCGGATTGTGTTTCAAAAGAAGCGACAGCAAAAACTGAAGGAATTGAAAATTTTAAGACCGATAAAATTGAAAACGTAGGAACAACGGAATGGAAAAATTTTATAGTTTCTGCCGAAGAATTTGCTAAAACGCAAAAAAATGAAAATGTGGTTTATCCCGAAAATGGAGATAATTGCTTGCTTTGCCAACAGCCACTTTCAGACGAAGCCCAAACGCTAATTTCAAATTATTGGATTTTTATAAAAAGCGTTGCGGAACAAAACGCAAAAAAAGCACAAGAAAAATTGGATAAAGCAAATGTAAATTATGAGAATTTAAACTTTGATTTATTTCCGCAAGACAATACGCTTACTGTTTGGTTGACTGAAAAATTTTCAGAAGAGTTAGAAGTATTAAAACTGAAACTTACTGAGCAAAAAACACTTGCTCAAAACATTGTTTCTGATATTCAAAACAAAATAGCAACTGAAAGAACAGCATTGCAAATTAATGTTGAACAACACACAACAATAGAAACAGCTATTGATGCTTCTATAAAATTGCTAAGAGAAGATGAGCAAAGTAAGGAGTTAGAAAAATTGCTGAACTCAAAAACACTTTTAGAACACAAAGAAAAGTTCAACACACATTTTTCAAAGTTTGAGACTTTTGTCAATAATCAGATTTGGATTAAAAAAGCCAACAAAGCCGATTATGCAAAACGCAAGACGACTGATACGGAGAAAGCATTATCAAACAAATATTTCAATCAAAAATACATTGATGCTTTTAACGAAGAATGTCAAAAACTTAACGGAAATTTTGGAATTGATATCAATCATACAGGTTCGGCAGGTAAATCTTACAGACAACTCAAACTAAAAGGGAAAAACCCTAATGCTGTTTTAAGTGAGGGCGAACAAAAAGTAATTGCCATTGCGGATTTTCTAGCAGAAATGCAATTATCCGAAGTAAACAAAGGAATTATTTTTGACGACCCTGTCACTTCTTTGGACAATGATAGAAAAAAGCAAATTGCTGAACGTTTGGCTTTTCAAGCAACTTTAAAGCAAGTAATCATATTTACACACGATTTGGTTTTCTTTTATCATATTAAAAATTTCAGCAAGAAATTTTTAAACGGAATTAATGACAGCTTTGCACATCATTCCTTAGAGCGAGAAAGTCAGCTTTGCGGAAAAGTTGTGGCAAATACAAGTCCAGCAAATGAAGGACAATATCACGAGCCTACAAAAGCAGAAAGTTGGTTGGCAAAAAGTAAAACCGTCAACGGAAACGAGAGAGTTGATTGCACCAAAGCAGGCTTGTCTGCTTTGCGAACTTCTTATGAAGCATTAGCGATTTTCACCATTTTGGGTGGAACTGTGCAACGATTTGACCCACAAATCAGAATGGGAAAATTAAAAGATATTAAGTATGAAAAGTCACTTATTTTTGATGTTGTAGAGAAACACGGAGAGATTTCAGATTTAATTGAAGGACATCTTCCATCAGACGAATTTGGAATAATACCTACACCTGAAATTTTAGAGGAACATATCAACAAATTTAAAGAAATAAAAACAAAATTAAAACAGCAATAAAGCCCAGCCCATAACAGCAGTTTGGCAAAATGGCGGGTTCAGTGCTAAATTGAATATTAGATTTTCAAATTAACATTAGTGCTAAAATGAAAGTAAGTGCTTCTAAATCCGCCACTTCGCCAAGCTGCAAACCGTTACAGACAATAGATAACCATAATGAAACAACCACGAACTGATAAAATATTGTTTAACGTATTCGATCTTGTTTTAACGCCATATAAAGACGACGAGGATTCTGTTACATCAAATGCAATACTCAAAGAGTGCATTGAATACATAAACAATGAAAGAATAAATAATCGAAAAGTTGTCGTTTTTGATAGGAATAACGGTAAAAATGAAACAGATAAAAGAGAACTTTTTGTAACAAGTATTTCATACAACCATAAGGATAGATTGTGGAAAGGTAGAATAGCATTGTTAAGAGATAACCGTACTCCACTGGTATACAATAGAGATAATTTCTCGATCACACCTCTCTCAGAATTAGGAGACACTTCACTTTTGGAAACCACTCACTTTCTAATTGATGATTCAGGAGATCATCCCAGATTCTTCTATGAATACAATTATCACGGACCAAGAATTTTAGATATTGAATATTATATCAGACAAATCACAAATAAAATTTTAAAGTCATCCAAATCATGTAAGGCAAAAATTCACATGAATAGCAGCATCAAGGATGTACTCGATAATATGAGTGAGGTACTAAATTTTAAAATAAAAGCAAACCCAAACAAATTAGCATACTTAAACAATGTAATTGGTGAATCTTTTATCGGAAATATGCAAGCTCTGGCAAATACAGTAAATCCTGTAGCAATTAGAGTTGAAGCCACATTCAAAAGCAGAGGAGTTAAGGTAGATTCAAAATATAAAAACCTACAGGCCGTCAAATTTGTTAAGAACCTGCTTGGGAAAGCCGATGATAATAATGAAATTTTAGATGACATCGAAGAATTTCAACTTGAGTATGAAAAAGAAGATGGCTCAAACGATAGCTTGAATTTGTTAAAAGGAAAAGTTGAATTTGAAATAGAATGCGAATTAGAGACAAAAGGAAACGTAAAGCCGAGAAGTCTATTTGACAACAGTATGGAACCGTTTAGAGACTATATCAAATCATTATCATGAAAATTCTAGATGTTCTATACAAATACCCGTTAATTGTTGATACAATCCTTGGTTCAGCCTTTTGTGGCGTCATAAAACTTTACGAAAATAATTATGGCTATCTAAATATTTACCAATCTTATGACGTTTCAACATGTTCTGATCTAGGTTCAATTGGACTTACTTTAAGTGGTTTTCTTATTACCATAGTCACTATTCTAGTTTCTTTCAAGACAACTTCTTTAATAGAACAGGCAGAATTAAAGAAAAAAAGTAATTCTTTTCTAATTTTCATTTCTTCTCCATTATATTTTCAGACAGTTCGCTTCATTAATAAATCAGTTATCATACTTGTATTAGTGTCCATTCTAAATTATTTGCTCAAGATTTTCATTATTCCTGAAGATAATTATGTGTTGTTCTATGTCAATGTGTTTACTGTGATTTTAATTTTGACCACTTTTATTAGAAGCATCTACATAATTGGATTGATAATTAAAATGCAAAAACAATAAGATGTCTGAAACATGCACTAAGCAAAATGGTGCAGCAATTACACCGGAGAAAAGCGCCAATTGGCCTAGTTCAGAGCCGTTATGGGCAAGTTTAACGGACACGACTACGACCGACCAACAACGACAATATATTTTGACAACTGTAAACAGAGGATGAATTGGATAAATTAGATTTCCTTAAAAATAAAATAGGTCTGCGAATGCCAATGGGTTGACCACCCGAAGTGACAAAACAAACAAAAAGTGAAGACCAGCAAACACTTTAAAAACGGGGCGACACCGAAAAGCCAAATGAGTAGGAAATTTAATATTTGAAAAAATGATTGACAAAACTTTGACAACAGAAGAAGCGAAAAAAGAGACCTTAGCACTTCTAGGTTCAACAGACGCATCTCTAGTAAGCTACATTACTGACGAGTATTTGGCTGAAAATTACACCGAATTTGTCCCTACTTCAGTAAACGAAGAAAAAGACGAGAATGGGAAAATGATTAGAACTATTTATGGACATAATATGTCATATGGTAGATTAAATGATGGCAGACTAGTTTATTTTTTCCTTTCAAATGAAAGTGGGACATCTGGATGTTCTAAAACACATAGACATTGGTGCACGCAGGCAGATTGGAACCATTACGCAACTAACACGATTTGCTCACCTGGTGGAGAAGTAAATAGAATGTTAAGATTTGTTGAGGAGCGATAAAAACCAGCCCATAACAGCAGTTTGGCAAAATGGCGGGTTCAGCGCTATTATCAAGGTCAGTTTTTCAAATAAAGTTTAGTGCTAAATTGAAAGTAAGCACCTTGAAATCCGCCACTTCGCCAAGCTGCAAACCGTTATTGGTAATGCATAAAAAAGGTATAAGATTGGAACTAATAAAACTAAATAAAGAATTTCCTGAAATAGAATTCAAATTGAATTCAAAGGATAGTTATTTACTTATTCATAGTGTTTATATAACAGCCAAAAATAGTTCTGCTAGTCAATGGAGTAAATTTGCTTCCAACGTTCAATTAAATGCTGAGTTGGAATATATTGTATTTGACGACCCACACGAAAAATTCGTTGATGAACGAAGAAAGCAATTCCCAATACATTTACTGATCGACCCACACCAAGTCCAACCGATTTTTAAATTGAACAAATTGATAAAAAACATGACATTCACTTTGGGAAAAAATCCGGAGCAAAAATTTTATCGGATACTGAAATTGGAAATCCAAAATCCTGAAAGCCTTGATAGCGATCACACCCTAGAATTCAACATAGAAAAATTTAAAATTGATCATTAAATACACATGCGACAAACCATGTGTATTATTAGCACTCTACGTATACATTTATACACAAACTGTTAACACATACCATTCTACAAAGAATTCACCCCCAAGGGGTATTCACAATTCGTTCAACATCTTCTCGCAATTGGTTCGATATTTCAGACCTTTTGCCCACAAAAGAAAAGCCCCACATTTGTGAGGCTTTTTTGTTTTTAGATTGATCTCGCAATAAATCCTTTGATCAGGTAATAAAGCGGTAGCCCTGAAATAAACAGGATCGCTCCCCACATAAATGCTGAAGGATTAGATAAGAACACCGCGTAATTCACCCCCGCATACACTACAATATACAGTATAGGTATCCATGGATACCCTTTAAGCTTGAAGATCTCAAGTTGATCACCTTCCTTTCTTTTTCTCAAGATAAAAATAGCTGAGGCGGCGGTAATTAAGCTAATACTATCAAAGAACATCACATACTCAAGGATCTTTTGGAATGAGCTCACAAAAAAGAGTGTCAGAAAAATAAATCCGCAGAATACAATAACACCATATGTCTGAACATTTGTCTTTTCATTGACCTTTAGAAATAACGGAGGTAAAACCTTGTCTTCAGCCATCGCGTAATAAACCCTGGGATTACTCATTATAGAAACATTGACATAGGTCATCACTGCGAAAAACATAACTATTGAAATGATCATTCCAGACCAATCGCCAAAAATTACTTTCGCAGTATCTGCAGCTAGTGTTTTTGTAGTTGCGAGCCCTTCCAGACCAAGTACTTTATAATAGCTGTAATTCACACTTAGATACAAGACAAGTATTACGATCATTGCATAGAAGATCGATCTTGGAAGTACCCTCGAAGGATTATCGATGTCGCCTCCAAAGTTCATGGTTTGCTGATACCCTCCAAATGTGAAAAAGACAGGGATAAAACACATGATAAAAGACTTCCAAGAAGGAGTCGCATGGGACACAGATTCAAAATGTGTTTCAGAGATCCACTCTTTGGAAATGAAAAAAACTGCTGAAATAAGGATCAACAATAAAAGAATTTTAAGGATCATCAGTGTGTTAAGCACGGCTACACTCACTCGTATTCCCAATAAGTTTACCCCTAGCAAACCGAGCGTTGTAACTATCGCGATCAATTGAGTGGAAGTCGTAACACTTTCCGGAAATAATACTGAAGCAAGATAGGTTGATCCCATTATTGCCACCGCTGCAGTTGACGCTGCATTTGAAATCACCGTGATCCAATTCACCATGAATGCAAACGCGGGAGAATAACAAACTGAAAAGATCTTGTAAAACCCTCCTGTCATTGGCTTCCTGGAACCAATTTCCGCAAAGGTCAAAGCTCCTAGAAAACTAATTAGTGAGCCTGCCAACCATGCAAGAAAAAATATCTCAATTGATCCGGCCTTCTCCGCTACCTCTGAAGGGGTTCGAAATATTCCCATACCGATCACCAGGCTGATGACGATGATCGTAAGGTCAAAGGGGCGAAGTCGGTTACTCTTTGTCGGCATATTTTTACAAAAGGAAAGAGCCACTTTCGTGGCTCTTATCTGTATTATTAAAAACGATATCTGTTGATCTTGCCAGCAGCTCTAAATCCTCCTCCGTCTCCGAAATTATATCTCATGAATAATTCAAAACCTCCAACCGTTTTTGTAACCGTTGACAAATCTGAAATATTGATATCATAAGAGAAGCCCATCGAGAAAAGGTCATATTCGAACATAAATCTCGCCACGAATGCATCTTTATGTCTGTAAAACATTCCCAGGAATAAGGTAATCGGTCTGGTAAAACCAGTTGCTCTAGAACCTTCATGGATCATGTACCCATAATTTGTTCCTAACATGATTTCCTGATGCCCAGCTTGTCTCTGATAGTACAAAGCAGGTTGTAGCACCCCTCTTGTATTCTCAATTCCAATATCAGCATTGATGAAGGCTGTATATCTGATAGCCAAACGATCAGCATCATCTGTAGACAAGAAAGAGAAATTAGGTCGATTCAAATGATAAGCAGAGAATCCAATATTTACTTTTTTACGAATATTCTGGGTCATGTATCCGCCCTTCATGTTATATGCGTAAACGATTCCTGCTCCTACATCAAAGTACTTGAATGTAGGATTATTGAAATCCTCTCCGCTGACATACCCAGGATTGAATGCGATCCCATCGTACTGTGACATCCACTGTGAACCGTCAGACGAAAAAGATCGCTGACCATAACCTCCATATAAACCAATTCCCAATGTACTTTCTCTATCCAAGATCAGATGATAAGCCATATTCAAATTGGCAATTGAAGTAGCCATTCGTTGCATTCCCGCCTGATCGTTATAGAAATTGAATCCCATTGCAAATATCCCTTTCTTCATTCGCTTGTTTTCATTCATCCTTGCGTCGAATGATGCTGCAAATGTCGAATAAGGCTTTCCAACTTTATTCCATTGATTTCGGTAGTTCAAAACTGCCTGCATTGGAGAATTTGCTCCGGCCAAAGCAGGGTTCAGCGTTAATGGCGAATATTCAAAATGTGAGAAGTGAATATCCTGCGCCCATGAGGATGATACTGCTGTAAATCCAGCCAATAAGATCAATCCCAATTTATTCATTATAGTTGCCTTCATAATCAATCTTATTAATAAACAACAGTTAAATTACCTGCTCTCTCTATAATCTCTCCGTTCGCTTTTCTGACATAAAGTTTGTAAGCAAACACTCCTGTGCCAACAGGTTTACCTCTATGCGTTCCATCCCAACAAATTTCAGGATCCACAGATTCAAAAACCTTTTCACCCCATCTGTTGAAGATTTGTAATGACATTTCTTCTATACAACTTCCAGCAACACATAGTGTATTGTTCACCTCAGGACCATTGTCATTAGGTGAGAAGATGTTCGGGAAGAAGAAGTCTTCACAGAATTGCTCTACAAAAATGATCAACTGAGCTGAGCCTGTACATCCAACAGCATCCGTAGCTGTAACAGTATAGGTTGTAGTTTGATCCGGGGTTGCTGTCGGATTTGTACAATCCGAACAAGTCAGATCTCCTGATGGTGTCCAGGTATAATTGATCGTACCTGTGGTTCCTGTACCTACAACACCTAAATCTACAGATTCTCCTTCGTCAATCTGAACAGCAGATTGTGTCGTTGTAAGGTCTAAGAAGCCTGTTAGAATTACCGAGAATGATTCAGTGTCTGTACATCCATTCGCATCTGTAACAGTGACACTGTAATTCCCAGGGTATAGTCCAGAAATATCCGGTGTAGCCTGGTTGTTCGGTGCCCAAGAATAATTAAATGGACCAGTACCTCCTGTCGTTGTCGTTGCAATCGATCCTAATGAAACACCACAATCGATGTTTGTAACAACTCCTGAAATAGCAAGTGGAGAAGGCGCTGTGATTGTGATTGATTCTGTATCTGTACATCCATTTGCATCTGTTACAGAATAGATGTAAGTACCTGAATTCAATCCTGTCAGCTGAAGAGCTGTTGATCCTCCAGGAGTCCAAGAACCATTGTATGGTGTCTGACCACCGGTTACCGAGATCTCAATTGCTCCGTCGATCTGGCCTGCACAACTAATATTCGAAGAAGATACCACAGAGATTACCGGTGAATCAGGAACTGTATTCAATGTAGCAGGAACTGCAGTCGAAATACATCCGTTTGTAGCATCTTGAACCGTTACTTGATATGTCGTGCCTGCTACCAACCCGTTGAACACATTATTCACCTGATATGCGCCACCGATACTATACTGGTAATTTGCACCTGTAGGTGACGTTACCGTAATTGTTCCCGTTGGAGCAGCACAAGTAGGCTGAGTGATATTAACAGTCGGAGAAGCAATTCCGGTATTTTCCGTAATTGTAATCGATTCTGTATCTGTACAACCATTTGGAAGTGATACAGTCACAGTATACGTTCCTGCTGTAGAAATAGAAACTGAAGCATTCGTTCCTAAACCATTATCCCAGCTGTAAGTTCCTCCACCTGTAGCTACCAAATCTATTGATGGATCATTACAAGTCACAACCGTAGAACCAGTCGTATTGGTTATTCCCGCGGTTGGTAAAGAGTTATCTTGAGTTATAGTTATCGAAGTCGTCGCTGTACACCCGTTTGCGCCGGTCGCCGTAACTGTATATGTTCCAGCGGATGCTATTATAACGTTCGCGTTCGTTCCTAAACCATTGTTCCAACTATATGTTACTCCGCCTGTTGCCGTAACATCGATTGATGTAGTTGTACAAGTTAAAACGGTAGATCCTGTATTATTCGTAATACCCATCGCTGGAGGAGCTACATCATTTGTGATTGTAATCGATGCTGTAGCAGTACACCCATTGGCTCCAGTAGCAGTTACAGTATATGTACCTGGAGTAGTGAATGTATTTGCAGCAGTAGTCGGAGTTGTACCGCCATCCCAGTTGTACGTTACTCCACCTGTCGCTGTAACACTGATCGATGTCGTCGTACATGTAATAACCGTTGTTCCTGTATTATTAGTAATCGCTACAGAAGGTGGTACAATGTCATCTGTGATCGTAATCGATGATGTTGCTGTACATCCGTTAGCTCCAGTCGCAGTTACCGTATATGTTCCAGCTGAAGGAATAGTTGCATTGGCGTTTGAACCCAATCCATTATCCCATGAGTAGCTCAAACCACCAGTAGCCGTCACACTGATAGAAGTCGTTGTACATGTCAGTACCGTTGTACCAGTGTTGTTCGTGATCGATGGTGTTGGCGCTGCGATATCCTGTGTGATCGTGATCGCTGCTGTTGCTGTACATCCGTTCGACGCTGTTGCAGTTACAGTATACGTACCAGGTGTTGTAAATGAGTTCACATCTGTTGTTGGTGTTGATCCACCATCCCAGCTATAAGTTACTCCTCCTGTCGCTGTAACATCAACACTAGGCACTAAACATGTAAGTTCAGTTACTCCAGTATTATTTGTAATTGCAGCTGTAGGTAT
>SBFR01000026.1 GCA_006227105.1 Bacteroidota bacterium | reverse complement strand
AATATCAGCTGTAATGGTCAGAATGACGGAAGTATCGATCTTACTGTTACAGGTGGTAATCTACCGTATACGATCAACTGGTCAAATGGAGCGACAACCGAGGATATCACCTCTTTAATAGCAGGAACATATACAGTTTCTATTGTAGACGTGAACGGTTGTTCAATTGGAGGTTCTGAAACACTTCTTGAGCCAACACTATTGGAAAACACCATTAGTGCATTTGAATATTCTAGTGGGGACAATATCAGCTGTTTCGGTTATAATGATGGGTCAATAGATCTTGAGGTAACTGGTGGCAACGCACCTTATACTTATGACTGGTCAAATGGTGAGACGACTCAGGATCTATCAGCTATTACTGCGGATACGTATGATGTTACAGTGACTGACTTAAATGGTTGTGTGACACTTGCTACAATTACTTTAACTGAACCTTCAGGAATGTCAAATACAATTACAGCATTAGAATATCCAAGCGGAGATGAGATCAGTTGTGAAGGATTGTCTGATGGTTCAATAGACTTAACTATAACTGGAGGTGTTGCTCCGTATACTTATCTATGGTCGAATAGCGAAACAACCGAAGACCTTACCGGTTTATCAGCTGGAACCTATTCAGTGGTAGTTACGGAGGTGAATGGATGTACAATCACGACCTCTATTACTTTGGTTGAACCAACTACTCTTGTACTTTCTGATGTTTCAACAAATCCTTCATGCTATCAGTTTAGTAATGGGGATATCGATGTTACCGTAAGTGGTGGATCTCCAGTCTATACTTATGTTTGGAGCACAGGTGCATCAACTGAAGACCTAACTGATCTTACTTCTGGTAGCTATAGTATAGTGGCGACTGATATCAACGGATGTGAGGTAAATGGAACTTTTGTATTGACACAGCCGGATTCATTAAGTATCGAATTGGAATCTCCTTTGAATTTCCATGATCACAATATTTCATTATATGGAGCAAATGACGGAATGATCTATTCAACGGTTAATGGAGGAACAACACCTTATGTTTATTCATGGTCAAACGGTTCAACAGAGGCTAATCTTACAGGTCTGGCAGCAGGAATGTATGTTGTTGAGATCATTGATGCACAGGGCTGTTATGCTACTGATACCATAACCTTAACTGAGCCATTTGAGTTGGAGTTACCGACAATTTTCACCCCTAACCAAGATGGAGATAATGATCTGTTCGATATTCATGGAATAGAGGCTTATCCAAATAATGATCTTACTGTTGTGAATCGTTGGGGTAACGTCGTCTATACAGAAGAAGGATATCATAATACCTGGGCAGGAACACATATGAATGGTGAAGAACTACCTGATGGTGTTTATTTCGTGATCCTAAAGATCAACGGAGGAGAAATAGAAAAGAATATTTACGTACACATTAAAAGATATTAATCATGAGAATATTAATTGTCATTTGTTTAGTTGCGTTCAGCACGATTGCAACTGGTCAGCAGGAATATTCCTTTACACACTATTTTCAGACCAATTCATTTTATAATCCTGCTTCTACTGGAAGTGAGCATACACAGAATATCGTGGGCCTTTTCAGAAAGCAATGGTTGGGAATGGAAGGGACTCCAACCACAGGGGGAGTGATCTACGAAAATGAACTGGAAAAATACAACATGGGCGTTGGTGGGTACGTTTTTACCGACAAGATAGGAGCAACTCTTCTAACAACGGTAACTGCCAATTACGCTTATAATTTGAGATTTAATAATGAACTTAGACTTGCATTCGGAATTGATCTAGGAGCTGATTTTATTAATACAGATTATAGCAGATTAGTGTACTGGGATCAGAATGATGCTGTAATTGGAAATGGAACAGTAAATAATGTCCTTCCTAAAGTTGGGGTAGGTACTCAATTGTACAACGACAAGTTCTATGTCGGACTTGCAGTTCCAAGAGTGTTGAATATTAATACCTGGGATTTTCATACGTTGAATCTGGAAAATGTTCCAATGCTCGTTTCTCATTATTATTTATCAGCGGGCTACAATTTTGAATTAAATGATCAATTTGATCTGAAGGCAAATACATTATTGAAATACACAAGCCATGTTACTCCACAGGCGGATATTAACGCTACGTGTACGTACAATAAATTGATTGGATTTGGAATGGGATACAAGTCGCTTGGTTTTGCCTCTGCCTATTTACAGTATACCTATGATCAAACTGTAATGATCAGTTATGCGTACGATATGTCTTTGAATCCGATGAGGGAGTATTCAAGAGGAGGTACTCACGAGATCATGATCAAGTACACGTTAAAGCCGAAAGGCAATAAGTCAAACTCGAAGATCTAAAATAAAAAAGGCAGGTTCAAAACCTGCCTTTTTTTATACTTAATGGTGGTGTCCACCCGGTCCGTGAACATGACCGTGATCGATCTCTTCTTGTGTTGCTGGTCTGATATCAAGAACTTCGCCACTGAAATGTAAATCTGTATCTGCTAATGGATGATTGAAGTCCATTTTGATGTATTCATCTGTCACTTCAAGAATCCTTCCTCTGTGGTGGTTTCCTTCTGAGTCGGTCATTGGAATAAGAGCTCCCAATGTAAACATGTTTTCGTCAAAATTTCCATTCTCATCAAGGAACACTTCACGCGGAATTGCAACGATCATTTCTTCTACTTTGTTCCCATATGCGTTAGCGGCTACAATAGAAAATTCAAAGGTATCTCCCGTGGATTTTCCGTGTAGATTTTCTTCAAATTCAGGAATAAGTGATCCAACTCCATATAGAAATACCATAGGATTTTCTGCAGTTGTCTCTTCGATTTTTTCTCCGGTTGCGTTGTCTGATAACTTGTAATTCAGCGTAACAACCATGTGTTGTTTTATTGTCATGAAAATAATTTTGCCGCAAGTTAAGGATAAATTGGGGAAGGAGGGGTAACAAAAGTTTCTTCGGCCATAAGGCAATAAGTCAAAGAAATGGTCGTTATTCAAATTATGACAACAAATAAATCAGCCTATGATCAAAAAATACACTAACGAGATTGTCTCTGAGGTCAAGGAGAATAAAATTGGACCGAGCAATACTACGCTAAATAGTATTTTGAATTACAGCAAATCATTAGAGGTTAAAAAGCTCAAAAAAGAAAAAGTGTTATATCACTTAAACTAAAAAAAGAAAGCCCCGATTGGGGCTTTTCTTTTTTACCAGATCTTTGCGACTTTTCCGTTCGGGTTTCGCATAGCATCCCCTTCTTTAATGCCAAAGGCCTCAAAGAATTCAGGGCAATTTTTCAAAGGTCCATTCACACGATACATACCAGGTGAATGCGGATCATTTGCAATCCTGTTCTTCATTTCTTCTTCTGTGTAATTGATCTTCCAAAGTTGTGCGTAAGAAATAAAGAATCGTTGAGACGGAGTAAATCCTTCTCGGATTTCATTTTTCTTGAATTCATCAGTTCTCTTGTAAGCATAATATGCAAGTGTTAATCCACCTAAGTCTGCAATGTTTTCTCCCATCGTCAGGTCTGGATTTACGCAATGATCTTCGATTGGGCAGAACGCTGAATATGTTTGTCCAAGAATGGTCGTCTTTTCTTCAAATAATTTACGATCTGATTCTGACCACCAGTTTTTGAATGTTCCATCAGCGGCGAATTTAGACCCCATGTCGTCAAATCCATGAGTGAATTCATGACCAATGACCATTCCTATTCTTCCATAATTTACGGCGTCTTCGGCATTTTCATCGAAGAAAGGTGGTTGCATGATTCCTGCTGGGAATGCGATCTCATTTAATAAAGGATGATAATAAGCATTGACCATGTGTGCCGGCATTCCCCATTTATCCTTGTCAACAGGCTTGGTAAGCTCATCCATGTTTTTGAAATGCGAATATTTAGATAAAGCTTTGAAATTGTTCAGGTAGTCGTCAGAACTTAAATCTAAAGATGTAAAATCTTCCCATTTTGAAGGGAATCCAAGTTTTCTACCAATTGAGTTCAGCTTATTTAATGCTTCTTTTTTGGTTTCATCTGACATCCATTCCAGGTTATTGATCCTTTCTCTGAAAACGATCAAAAGATTGTCAACCATTTCATTTACTCTGTTTTGCGCTTTTTCAGAATAATATTTTGCAACAAATGCTTTTCCAAGAACCTCTGAGATCTCAATGCTTGTAAGTTCATCGATCACACGCTCATTGTCCGGTTTCATTTCTGTTTTTCCACTCAATTTCTTACCATAGAATTCAAACTTCTTCTCAACGAATTCTCGGCTCAACTGACCAGCATAATGGTTAATTAGCTTCCATGACAAATAATCTTTCCAAGTCGTTAAATCAACTTCGTCCATCGCATAATAGATCGTTTTTACGAAATCGATATTACTTACTATTAGTGAATCGAAAGAATGACTTTTAATTTGATCCAGGTAGGACTGAAAATCAAATTTTCCAAAATAAGTTGAAGCTTCTTCAAGTGAAAGCTTATTGTAAGTTCTTTCCGGAATTCTCATTTCAGCAGGAAGCAGCATTTTCTCTGCCAGAGTAGCCTCGAAAGTAACGATTCGGTCTGCTGCTTGTTCAGCTTCGATTTGTCCTTTGCCAATCATTTGAAGCATTTCACCAATATATTTTTGGTAGGCGTATCTCAGCTCTTTCTTATTTTCAGAGAAATAGTAGTCCTTATTTGGTAAGCCAATTCCACCCTGAGACATGTAAGAGATGTTCATCTCTACATTCTTCAAGTCTTGTCCAACTCCAAAGCTGAAAAGAGAATTTATTCCTTCCATATGTTGTTGGGCAACAATCGAAACGATTTCACTCTTCGATTTTATTGAGGCGATTTTATTGAGGTCTTCTTGAAGAGGGGAGAATCCTTTTTTGTCTCTAAGATCAAAGTTCATATAAGAACTATAATATGCTCCAAGCAATTGTTCATCCGACCCTTTCTCATTTTTTGAGTTTTTGCAGGTTTCAAGAATTTGAACAAGTTTTTCCTTATTACTCTTATCCAGTTCGTTAAAACTTCCCCAACGAGATTCTGAAGGTGGGACTGGGTTCGCTTTGATCCATTCTTCATTCGCAAACATGAAAAAGTCTTCGTTTGCTTTGATTGATTTTGACATAAAGTCAATATCTACGGTGCTAAGCGATCCATTTGAACTTGCATTAGAAGCAGGTTTTATGTCAGCGGTAGGGGTGGAGGTTTTGCAAGAAGCTATCAGTGCAATAACTGAAAGTTGTAGAATAATTTTTTTCATATTTCAGGATTATAAAGCATTTCTACGTGAGGAATTCCATCTTCCAGATATTCCTTTCCTGTAGAGTAAAAAGCATGTTTGTTATAATAATTCTCGAGATGTTTCTGTGCTGAGATTCGAATGGCCACCTTACCGAATTCTGCCTCGGTAAATTTCATTGCTTCTTCCATCAAAGTGTGTCCTATCCCTTTACCTCTGATGCTCTCATCGATCACAACTCTACCAATTGCAACTTCAGGGTAAGATAGGCCAGGAGGGAGGATTCTTGCTGTCGCGACAACATTTCCCATCCCATCTCTACAGATCAGGTGGTAACATTTTTTGTCCTTCCCATCAAGATCCAGATAAGAACAATTTTGCTCAACCACGAATGCCCTTAATCGCAATTCGATGATATCGTGAAACTCATTCGTTGAAAGTTCAGGGTAATATTTTACTTGCCAATCTAAATGCATATGCTTTCAATTCAGGTTTGAATTACGCCAACGTTATATTTCTTGTCGGCTTTCTTGTGGTTTGCCATTTCTATTCCCATTGACACAACTTTTCTTGTTTCTGCTGGATCAATTATAGCGTCAATCCATAAACGACTGGCCGCATAATACGGAGAGATCTGAGAATCGTAACGGTTTTTAATTGTATCAAAAAGTTCTTTTTCTCTTTCAGGAGTGAATTCTTCACCTTTCGCCTTCATTGATGCTACTTCAATTTGCAATAAGGTTTTTGCGGCTGATGCCCCACCCATTACAGCTATTTCAGCTGTTGGCCAACCAACAATTAATCGTGGGTCGTAGGCTTTTCCACACATTGCGTAATTTCCAGCACCGTATGAATTCCCCACCACGATTGTGAATTTAGGAACTACGGAATTAGCCATGGCATTTACCATTTTAGCTCCGTCCTTGATGATGCCGGCGTGCTCACTCTTGGAACCTACCATAAACCCTGTGACATCCTGAACGAACACAAGAGGGATGTTCTTTTGGTTGCAATTCATGATAAATCGAGCTGCCTTATCAGCAGAATCCGTATAAATCACACCTCCAAATTGCATTTCACCTTTGGCATTTTTAACGATCTCCCTTTGATTGGCTACAATTCCTACACTCCAACCATCGATTCGCGCATATGCACAAACAATTGTTTTTCCGTAATTGGCTTTGTATTCAGTTAACTCAGAGTCGTCCACAATAGCTTTTAAAAGCTCTTTTGTATCGTATGGTTTAGATCTGTCCGCAGGAAGGATTCCATAAACACTCTTCACATCCACCTTCGGTAATTTTGCCTCTTTTCTGTCAAATCCTGCCTCATCTGATTTTCCGATCTTATCCATGATGTCTCTGATCGTTTTCAGACAGTCTTCATCATTTTCAGCATTGTAATCACAGACACCTGAGATTTCAGTGTGTGTCACGGCTCCGCCAAGGGTTTCATTGTCGATCGTTTCACCGATCGCTGCTTTAACGAGGTAAGATCCCGCAAGGAAAATAGTACCCGTTTTATTGACAATAAGCGATTCGTCTGACATGATAGGTAAATAAGCTCCTCCAGCAACACAGCTACCCATCACTGCAGCAATTTGAACGATCCCCATTGAACTCATTACCGCATTGTTTCTGAAGATCCTTCCAAAGTGTTCTTTGTCAGGGAAGATTTCATCCTGCATAGGAAGATAAACACCTGCAGAATCAACCAGGTAAATGATCGGTAGGTTGTTTTCCATGGCAATTTCCTGAGCACGCAGATTCTTCTTACCCGTAATTGGGAACCAGGCTCCTGCTTTGACAGTAGCATCATTCGCAACGACAATACACTGTTTGCCACTAACATAACCGATAACGATCACAACGCCTCCTGCAGGGCAACCACCATGTTCTTTATACATTCCATAACCAGCAAATGCACCGACTTCGATTCTTTCGGTATTTGGATCCAAAAGCATATCGATTCGTTCTCTTGCAGTCATCTTACCACTTTCATGTAGTTTTTCGATGCGTTTTTTACCTCCTCCTTGATAGATCGTATTTAATTCTCTTTCAAGAGCGGATATCTTGAGACGCATTTGGTCGTCATTGATATTGAATTCAAGTTCTTTTTTGGAAATTGCCATAAATAATTATTGTGCAGCCCAAATATACTAACTAGAGACGTATATTCTTCAGGCTTACTTTTTGAAAATTCCGATATATAGATTTCCTTTTTTATCTATCGATGCTCGGTACATTCCTGGAGTGTTGAATTCAAAGGAAATGTTCGCCTTTCGGTCGATGGCAATTACTCCACCTTCACCACCGGTTGCTTTTAGTTTTTTATGAATAACTTCTTTTGTAGCAGAACTTAGATCTTTATTCGCATATTCCATCATCGCGGAAATATCATAGGCGACAACATTCCTGATATAATGTTCACCCCAACCAGTAGAAGAAACGGCGCAAGTTTTATTGTTAGCATATGTTCCTGCTCCGATAATTGGGGAATCGCCAATTCGGTTCCAGCGTTTGTTGGTCATTCCTCCTGTAGATGTACCGGCACAGAGGTTCCCATTTTTGTCCAATGCGACACAACCCACCGTTCCGAATTTGCTGTCCTTTGTTTTACTGGAATGATCCAATTCTGTTTTTTCAGAATCCTTTATTCTTTGGAGGTCATTAAATCTTCTTTCCGTGAAGAAATAGGAGGGGTCTATTAACTCTATTCCTCGTGAAACTGCAAATTCTTCTGCACCCTTTCCAGATAACAGTACGTGATTTGAATGTTGCATGACCTCCTTTGCCAACACAATTGGATTTTTAATTCTTGAAACACCTGCTATTGCTCCCGCTTCAAGAGTTTCACCAAGCATGATTGAGGCGTCAAGTTCATTTGAACCCTCGTTTGTGAAAACGGCACCTTTTCCAGCGTTGAAAAGGGGAGAGTCTTCCATGATCTTAATTGTTTCGATCACGGCTTCTAGACTTGAACCTCCATTTTTAAGGATCTCATACCCTGTGGTGACCGCTAGTTTTAATACTGCTTCATATTCTTTTTGTAATTCTGGAGTCATGTTTTCTGGCAGAATAGTACCTGCGCCTCCATGAATTGCAATAGCAATCGATGAATCAGAGTTGTTTTCGACGGTCATGGAAGAAATGCTTTTTTGTCCATTATTATCTTGATCACAGGAGCCTATCAAAACAGAAGAAATGATCAGGATCAAAATCTTTTTCATGGATAAAAGATACAAATAGTATTTATTCCTCTATAAAAGCGTGAAGAAGTTTGATCTGGTTTCTGTATAGAAGCACTTTTTTGTCATTCTCCAAACGTTTTAATAGTCGGGAGATCACTACTCTTGATGATGCCAAATCATTAGCGATTTGTTCATGAGATAAATTGATCAGTGCTGATCCGGTTGTTTTGTATTTTACCTTGAGATAATTCGAAAGTCGTTCATCCAGACTTTGAAAAGCGATTTGGTCCAAGGCAACGATCATTTCATGAAAGCGATAACGGATCGTTCTCATGACAAAATTTTTCCATGATGGATATTTCACAATCCAGTTGTCCATATATTCCGATGGAACCATAAGTATATCAGCATCTTCGTCTACAACAGCGCGTATTTCACTAGGAAATTCTCGCATGCAACAGGTGAAAGTCATCGCACAACTTTCGGCTGCCTCAACATAATACAGAAGGAGTTCATTTCCATTCTCGTCTATCCTGGAAACTTTTATTATTCCTTTAAGAACAATAGGCATGTAAAGTACTTGCTGACCTACTTCCATCATTACATCACCAGCTTTTGCATGGATCAATTTGCTTTTTTCTTCAAGCTCTTTGATCAATTCTGGTTCGAAGACATCTTCGTAGATTTTCAGAAGTTCACTTTTTTCGCTCATGATTTATAGAAGTTCGTCGATCAATTTATCCATTGTAAATCCTTCTGCTTCTGCACGGTAATTCCGAACGATTCGGTGACGAAGAATTGGTTTTGCAACAGCTTTAACATCATCGATGTCAGGAGAATATTTTCCGTTCAACGCAGCATGACACTTAGCACCAATGATCAGATATTGAGAAGCTCTGGGTCCGGCTCCCCATGAAATAAAATCTTTCGTTAGCTGTGGAGCGAATTCAGAGGTATATCTTGTCTTTCCTACTAATTTCAC
>SBFR01000098.1 GCA_006227105.1 Bacteroidota bacterium | reverse complement strand
TATAGGATGATCAGTAATTTGGCTCAGGTATCTTCGGATGCCAAACTGGAAGAAGGAGTAATAGTTGAAGCATTTTCGACTATCTATGAGGACGTAGTGATCGGTGCCAATACAAAAATTCATCCAAATGTGACCATCTATCCGGGCACAAGGATCGGAAGTAATTGCGAAGTTTTTCCAGGAGCAGTAATCGGCGTTATTCCACAGGACCTTAAGTTCGAAGGAGAATATACTACCGTTGAGATCGGTAACAATACAAAGATCCGTGAGTGTGTTACCATACATCGAGGTACAAAAGATAAATGGAAAACTTCCATAGGAGACAATTGCTTGTTGATGACCTATGTACATGTTGCTCACGATTGTCAGATAGGTAATAATGTGATCCTTGCCAGTTACGTTGGATTGTCCGGTCATGTGATCATTGATGATTTTGCAATCCTGGAAGGAAAAGTAGCAGCTCAGCAATTTGCTCATATTGGGGCCCACACTTTTGTTGGAGGCGCTAGTCTTATCCGTAAAGATATACCGCCTTTTATTAAGGCGGCGAGAGAACCTCTTACCTTTGCGGGAGTGAATTCTGTAGGTTTAAGGAGACGAGGTTATTCTGATGATGAGGTCAGAGAGATCGAGGATGTCTATCGAATGCTTTATGTCCAAAACAATAACATCTCGAAAGGGGTACAGGCGATCAGAGAGCATTTGCCTGCATCAAATATCAGAGATCTTATACTCGAGTTCGTTGAGTCATCCGACAAAGGGGTGATCAGAGGAATGATTTAATTTTATTTCATGTCAGTTCATAGGAATCAGATCATTGATCTTGAAATTACCGGTTATGCCTTCGGAGGAAGAGGAATAGCCAGAATGACCGATGGAGATGATCAATACATCGTATTTGTTGACAACACATTTCCTGGTCAGCTCGTTAGAGCTCGTATCGACAAAAAGCGGAAAAGATTTGCAGAAGCAAAATTGGTCGATATCTTAAAAAGATCGCCACTTGAAAAAACATCCGATTATCAAGAGATTTCTGGAGCTCCTTACATCTATGTTCCAATTGATGAACAGGAAAAGGCGAAAAAAGAATCAACATTGGAGGTCTTTGGAAGAATCTCTGGGATACGTGATATCAATGATAAATTCGATGAGTTCATCTCTTCTCCAGAACAATTCAACTATAGAAATAAAATGGAATATAGCTTCTCTTGTATCGAACATGACGTTCATACAGGAGAAGAAATTGATGATGCGTTTGCCGTTGGATTTAAAAGGCGTGGGACTTGGTGGAAGGTTGAAAATCTGAACAAACCAAGTGGGCTGTTTGATGAAGATTGGGAATCAAACCTGATCAAAATAAGAGATTTTTTAAAATCGAGTGGTTTGCCGGCATGGCATCCACCGAGAAAGGAAGGATTTTTCAGGCATATTGTGGTGAGGAAATCTTTTCATCAGAATAAGCTATTGGTCCATTTGGTGACGTCGTCTGAGAATTTAAAAAAGTTTGATAAGAAGGCCTTCACCAATTTCATTGTTTCTCTTTTTGGAGAGCGTATTGCGGGTATTCAGCACACGATTAATGATAATGTGGCTGATCGGGCGAAGATCGAAAATGGAAAGACCGAGCTGTTATTTGGAGAGCCTTTTGTGATCGAAGAATTACTCGGGTTAAAGTTTGAGATCTCCATGGAAAGTTTTTTTCAGACCAACCCAAAAAGTGCTGAACGATTGTATTCGAAAGCACTTGATTATGTTTTTGAAGAAGGAATTCCCGATAGTGGCGTCGTAATGGATCTTTTTTGTGGGACAGGAACTATCGGTCAGATCTTATCCACCAGAAGTAATAGTGTAAATATTGTAGGTGTGGACATTGTTCCGGAGGCAATTGAGGACGCAAAACGAAATGCTGAAAGAAATAATATTCGAGGAGTTGATTTCTTTGCTGCTGACGTCGGAAAATTCCTAAAAGAACATCCGGAGTACTCGGGTAAGATCGACACGATCATTCTTGATCCACCCAGGGCAGGTATTGCGCCAAAGACATTGTTGAAGACGATCGAACTAAACGCGAAAAATATTGTTTACATTTCATGTAATCCATCCACTCAGGCAAGAGATACTTCGATTTTGATTGATCATGGATACGTATTGGATAAATTGTCATTGGTTGATCAATTCCCGAATACGGGACATATTGAATCGGTCGCAAAATTCCGTAAGTCGTGAAATGTAGTTTGATTTCTATCGGTGATGAGCTTCTTATTGGTCAGACGATCAATACGAATGCTTCCTGGTTGGGATCAGAATTGTCTTCTCGAGGAGTCAGAATAATTAAAACGTTGACCATTTCAGATGATCGTGATGATATCATCAATGCGATCGATGATAGTATTTCAGTTTCAGAGCTTGTGATCATAACAGGAGGTTTAGGGCCGACCAAAGATGATATTACAAAACACGTATTGTGCGACTATTTCGAAACAGAGCTGGAAATACATGAACCGACACTTCATCGAATTGAAGAATTTTTCTCGAAGAGAAATAGGCCAATGCTTGAAGTCAATCGACTGCAAGCGGCATTACCGAAAAGTTGTACGATTTTACCCAATGATCAGGGGACTGCAGCAGGAATGCTGTTTATCCGCAATGGAAAATGGGTTGTAAGTATGCCCGGAGTACCCTATGAGATGAAAAGTATTTTCTCAAATGAATTACTACCCTTGGTAGAGAAAGAATTTGAGTTGAAGTCGATTTATCACAAAACATTTTTAACCGCCGGGATCGGTGAATCTTTTTTGGCGGATATGATCTCCGATTGGGAAGATCTGGTTCGAAAAAGAGGATTCGGGTTGGCTTATTTACCTTCTCCCGGAGTCGTGAAATTGAGACTGACAAGTTTTGAAGGAGAAGAACGTGCTGAAGAGATAGATCAATTGTTCAAGGTGTTAGAGGATAAAATTCCTGAATTCCACTTTGGATACGGTAACGATACGTTGTCGTCTAGCTTGGGAGCTTTACTTCGTCGAAATGGTAATACTATCGGTACCGTTGAGAGTTGTACAGGCGGTGCAATTTCGGCAGAGATTACTTCAATATCAGGTGCGTCTGATTATTTCATGGGATCATTTATTACGTACTCCAATAATAAGAAAGAAGAATTGGTTGACGTAAATTCAATTGATATCGAACAATATGGAGCTGTGAGTCAGGAAGTAGTAGTTCAGATGGCAGGAAATGGTCGAACTAAACTTAACGTTGATTGGTGTGTTGCTGTTTCCGGAATTGCAGGTCCTTTAGGTGGCTCTGAGTCAAAGCCAGTGGGTACCGTATGGATTGCTGTTGCGGGTCCAGAAAGAATTTTTTCAAAGAAATTTAACTTTGGTGATAATAGGGAAAGGAATATAAAAATGTCTGTTCTAGCCGCTTTAAACATGGTGCGAAGAGAAATTTTAGGATTCAATGAAGAAAAAAAATAAAATTACTTGTTGAATTAGGAAAATATTGCTTCCTTTGCACCCCATTTAGAATAAGGATAAAACGAATAACATGTCACGAGTTTGTCAGATCACGGGTAAGTCGGTAATGGTTGGAAACAATGTTTCGCACTCAAACCGTAAAACAAAGCGTAAGTTCTACCCGAACTTAATCTCTAAGAAGTTCTATCTTCCAGAAGAGGATGCATTCATCACTTTGAAGATTTCAACTTCAGCATTGAGAACTATCAATAAGAAAGGAATTTCTGCATGTGTTAAGGAAGCACGTGCGAAAGGTTTTTTAAAGTAAAATCCTCATTCTACCCGTTGTGAAACGGTAGATTTAAAAAGAAAGTAAAATGGCTAAGAAGGGAAAAGGTAATAGAATTCAGGTGATCCTTGAATGTACTGAGCATAAGGAGTCAGGTATGCCGGGGACATCTCGTTACATTACAACGAAGAACAGAAAGAATACTCCAGACAGAATGGAGATCAAGAAATATAATCCGATCTTGAAGCGTTACACAGTTCATAAGGAGATTAAATAATTGTAAGTCATGGCAAAGAAAGTAGTAGCATCCCTACAGAAAGGTGGAGGAAAAGAACATACGAAGGTGATTAAAATGAGCAAGTCTGAAAAGACAGGTTCTTACACATTCAAGGAAGAGATCGTTCACAACGATAAGGTGAAGGAGTGGTTCGCTAAGAACTAATCTCAGATCTTTTAATAAATTATTGAAGCTTCCTTTTTTTAAGGGAGCTTTTGTTATTTTAGACTATGGGTATTTTTGGATTTTTCTCAAAAGAAAAGAAAGAAACATTGAATAAAGGTCTTGAAAAGACCAAAGAAAGTTTCTTGTCAAAAGTTGCGAGGACAATTGTAGGTCGTTCGACTGTAGATGATGATGTTCTTGATGAGCTGGAGGAAGTTTTGATCACGTCTGATGTGGGAGTGGAAACAACCTTGAAGATCGTTGAAAGAATTCAGCAAAGAGTGGCTCGAGATAAAGTGCTTAATGCCAACGAGCTTAATCAGATCCTTAAAGAAGAAATTGCAGGTTTACTTGAAGAGAATAATGCGGACAACATTAGCGGCTTTGAGTATGAAAAGCAAAATGGCAATCCATATGTGATCATGGTGGTTGGTGTGAATGGTGTCGGAAAGACGACAACTATTGGTAAGCTGGCTCATCAATTCAAATCAAGCGGTAAAAAAGTTGTGCTCGGTGCTGCAGATACATTTAGGGCAGCAGCAGTAGATCAGTTGATCATCTGGTCGGAGCGAGTGGGTGTGCCTATCGTTCAGCAAGGAATGGGGGCGGACCCCGCTTCAGTGGCTTTTGATGCCTTGCAATCGGCTAAAGCACAAAATGCTGATATTGTGATCATTGATACAGCTGGAAGACTTCATAATAAGGTGAATTTGATGAATGAATTATCAAAGATCAAAAGAGTAATGGAGAAGGTGATTCCGGATGCTCCCCATGAGGTGCTTTTAGTCTTGGATGGCTCTACAGGTCAAAACGCTTTTGAACAGGCAAAACAATTTTCTGCCGCTACAGATATAAATGCCTTAGCTTTAACAAAGCTCGACGGAACTGCTAAAGGTGGAGTGGTGATCGGTATTTCTGATCAAATGAAGATCCCAGTAAAATATATCGGAGTCGGAGAAGGAATGAATGATCTCCAACTTTTTGATAAAAACGAATTTGTAGATTCATTATTTAATTGATCGGTTGAATATTTCATCGTTTTGAACGAATATTTAACCCTCTTCAATGAATATTGTTAATAATTTATCGGGCAATAGTATTGTTTAATATAACGGCTTAGCATACATTTGAATTGCTAAACTGTTAAAACTATGAAATTGTCTCTCAAATTGGGCTCTGTAATGGGCTCTCTGTTCATTGCTGTTTCCACAACTTTTCTTTTTGGTCAAGGGCCTGTCAAAGGTTCAGGATTGGAGAATAATCAAATTATTCACAAATCAACTGTTGGTCCAAATGGTTTTGTGCGCTGTCATACGATGGAAGCAGATTCGATTCGAAGAAGTCTTGATCCTACTCTTCCTAGTCTTTGGGAAGAAGAAATGTGGCTTCAGAACAAGATCCAAGAATATAAAGCTGAAGAAGCAGCCAAAGCTGCAAGTGGTCAGCCAAAGGCTACATTACTGACTTTACCAATTGTTTTTCACGTAATTACAAGCGGTTCCGGTGCCACGAATATTAATGCTGTTTGGGTTCAACGTCAGGTAGACCAATTAAATATTGATTACCGAAATCTTGCAGGTAGTACGAATGCTGCAGCTGCCGACGTGGAGATACAGTTTTGTCTTGCAGTTGTTGATCCAAGTGGGAATGTGCTCACTGAACCGGGTATACATAGAGTTACCAGTTATGGTGCAGGTCCATTTACTCAAACGACAATGGATAATACGGTGAAACCAGGTACAATCTGGAATCCGAATAATTATATTAATATCTGGACGGCAGATTTATCTGGAGGGTTATTGGGATATGCTCAGTTTCCTAGTAATTCTGGTCTTTCCGGATTGAATACAAATGGCGGTTCTGCGAACACAGATGGTGTAGTGATCCTACATACTTCATTAGGATCTGTTGCTAATCCAAATCCTGCTGGAGGAGTTTATGGTAGAGGAAGGACTTTGAGTCATGAATTAGGACACTGGTTAGGTTTAAGACATATTTGGGGTGATGGTGCATGTAATGTTGACGATTTCTGTGCAGACACTCCGGCAGCAGCAGCTGCAAATTATGGTTGTCCTACAGGTACCAATTCATGTACGGGTGGTTCATACCCTGGTAATGACATGATAGAAAACTATATGGATTATACGGATGATGCATGTATGAACATTTTTACAGCTGATCAAAAAACAAGGATCAGAGCTGTATTGAATGTAGCGACCAGAAGATCTACACTTGCCGCTTCAACCGCATGTAACTTGCCTTCATCTGATGATTCTGGAATCAGCGCGATAGTAACACCAAATGGAGAAATTTGTCAAACCACATTTACGCCAGTGGTTACATTGAAGAACTATGGTGGTAACGTACTTACTTCGTGTCAAATCAAATACAATATTGATGGCGGTGCGAATAGCACGTTTAACTGGACCGGAAGTTTGGCTTCCTTTGCTACAATTAACGTTACACTTCCTTCTGTAACTACTACAGTCGGTTCTCATACATTTAATTCATTTACCTTACTTCCGAACGGAGTAACTGACGCAAGTTCCGGTAATGATGCTTCATCTGCATCTTTCACCGTGAATTTGACTGCAGGATCTGCAATCCCAGTTTCTGAGGGATTTGCTTCAACAACTTTTGCTCCAACAAACTGGACAATTAATAATGGAGGTAATGCTTTGACATGGGTGCGTGTTACAAATGCTGGTATTGCTCCAACAGCAGGAAATGCAGCAAGAATGGACAACTATTCCACAAATATTGCGGGTGATGTTGATGACCTTGTCATGTTCCCAGTAGATCTTACAGGATATTCTTCTGTAACATTAACATTTGATGTTGCTCACGCTCGTTATAACTCTTCATATATTGATAGACTGGATGTCGTTGTTTGGGGATGTGGTCTTCCAGAAACACAGGTTTATTCAAAATCAGGAAGCACGCTTGCGACTGTTGCTGATCAAACTACTGCATTTACTCCAACGGCAGCTCAATGGAGAAATGAAACGGTTGATCTATCTCCATACATAGGTAATAATAAGGTTTACATTGGTTTTAGAAATATTTCCGGTTATGGAAATAACACATACCTGGATAATATCAACTTATCTGGAGTTGTAGCTGCAGTTCCACCAGTTGCGAACTATACGGCATCACAATCGACTATTTGTTCGGGATCAACTGTGAACTTTACTGATGCGTCAACTGGTTCGCCAACAACATATTCTTGGTCTTTCCCTGGTGGTACGCCTTCGACTTCAACTTCGGCTAATCCATCAATAGTTTACAACACAGCAGGAACGTACAATGTATCATTAACGGTTACAAATGGTGCAGGATCAGATACTCAGACATATAATAACATGATCACGGTAAATGCGACGCCTTCAACACCTGTTGTTTCTGTAACAAATGGGTGTGGAACATCTACATTGACTACTTCTGGTTCTAACTTGTCATGGTCAACGGGAGCATCAACAACATCAATTACAGTGTCTTCCGCAGGAACATATACCGTTACTCAAACTTCCAACGGATGTACAAGTTCTGCTGGGACCGGTGTTGCTGCTCCAATAGCTATTCCATCTGCTCCAACAACCACTGTAACTAATGGATGTGGGACATCAACGATCTCCGCTACCGGAAGTAACTTAAGCTGGTCAACAGGTGCTACGACACCATCGATCACAGTTAGTTCTGCAGGTACTTATACGGTAACTCAAACTGTTTCAGGTTGTACAAGTAATGCCTCTTCTGCAACTGCTGCACCTGTGGCCATTCCATCAGCTCCAACAACTTCCGTAACAAACGGTTGTGGTACTTCAACGATCAGTGCTACAGGAAGTAATTTAAGCTGGTCGACTGGAGCAACAACTCCGTCAATCACGGTATCTTCAGCAGGGACTTATACAGTTACTCAAACGGTTTCTGGATGTACAAGTGCTGCATCTTCAGCTACTGCAGCACCTACAGTTGTGCCATCTGCACCTGCTACAACAGTAACCAATGGATGTGGAACATCTACCATCAGTGCAACAGGAAGTAACTTGAGCTGGTCAACTGGAGCAACTACTCCATCGATAACAGTTTCTTCAGCTGGTACTTATACGGTAACTCAAACCATATCTGGTTGTACAAGTGCTGCAGCTTCAGCTGCTGCTGCTCCAGTAGCGATTCCCTCTGCACCAACGACTACAGTTACAAATGGATGTGGGACATCAACCATAAGTGCGACAGGAAGTAATTTAAGCTGGTCTACAGGAGCAACTACTCCGTCGATAACAGTTTCTTCAGCTGGTACTTATACAGTAACTCAAACCGTATCTGGATGCACAAGTACTTCAGCATCAGCTACTGCTGCACCGAACGCAGTACCTTCAATAACAACAAATGGGTCATCAAATCCTAGTTCTTGTGCGGTAAATGATGGTACTATTTCCGTATCAGGTTCTGGAACAGGTACACTTTCTTGGTCAGGAGCGATGAGTGGATCTTCATCTGTAACGCTTCCTTACACGATTTCAGGTTTGGATGCAGGAGCATATTCAATTGTATTCAACAATGGTTGTTCATCTAATACATTGAGTATTTCATTGGTTGATCCATCTGCGCCATCAGCTCCTACAGTAAGCTCTGTAAATAGCTGTGGTTCATCTGTACTTACAGCGACTGGTTCGAATCTTTTATGGTCCACAGGAGAGACGACTCCATCAATCAGTGTTACCTCAGGAGGATCATATACTGTTACTCAGACAGTTTCAGGATGTACATCTGCATCCTCAACTGTAACTGCTGCGCCAGTTAATGTTCCTTCAGCTCCTGCTGCATCAATAGTTGATGGATGTAACGCTTCGACTCTTACTGCGACAGGTTCGAACTTGTTATGGTCCACAGGTGAAACAACTCCTTCGATCAATGTAACTTCGGCGGGAACTTATACAGTAACTCAAACTGTTAATGGATGTACATCATCCCCATCATCGGTAGTTGCTGCGCCAAATGCAATTCCTTCTGCTCCTGTTGCAACTGTGCAGAATAACTGTGGATCTTCTGTTTTAACTGCTACGGGTTCTAATCTTGAATGGTCAACAGGTGAAACTACATCAAACATTACTGTATCTGCGGGTGGGGACTATACTGTTACTCAAACAGTTAATGGTTGTACATCTTCAGCGACTACATTGACTGCTAATCCAACAGCAGTTCCAGCAATCCCTTCAGTAAGTGTTTCGAACGGTTGTGGTACGTCGACATTAAGCGCTACAGGAACGAACCTGAACTGGTCGACAGGGCAATCAACTCCTTCTATTGTTGTTTCCAATGCTGGTTCATATACTGTAACACAGACGGTTGGAGGGTGTACTTCAGGGGCGGCAACAATCCAAGCTGCTCCAAATATGGTTCCAGCTGTTCCCGTGATCACTGTGCAAGACAATTGTGGAACCTCCTTGTTGACAGCGACAGGATCGAATCTTGTGTGGTCTACTGGTGAGACGACTTCTTCAATAACAGTTACTTCTGCAGGAACTTATACTGTTAATCAAACGTCAAATGGATGTACTTCTGCTGATGCTACTGCAACTGCTGCGCCTCAGTCTGGTACGACAATTACATTAGGTACAGTAAATGATCCTTCAACATGTGGTGGTTCTGATGGTACAATTACCGTTCAGGGTAATGGTTCAGGTACTATCACTTGGTCTGGAGCCGCCTCTGGAACTGCTACTGGAACTATGCCTTACACTATAACAGGATTGGGTGCGGGGGCATATTCGATCGAGTTTGATAACGGATGTCAATCAAATGTGCTAAGCGCTACAATAAATTCAGGGTCAGTACCATCTGCACCAGTAGTTAGTGTTCAGGATCTATGTGGATACTCAATATTGACCACTAGTGGAACAGGTCTTCAGTGGTCGACAGGTGAAACGGCGTCTTCAATAACTGTTACGACAGGAGGGGATTTCTATGTTTCACAAACAGTGAGTGGATGTACTAGTGCAACTGGAATGGGTACAGCTGCACCTCTAGTAATTCCAAATGTGTCTTTAGATCCAATAGCTGATGTTTGTATCAATACTGAACCATTCCAATTATCAGGTGGTTCTCCAGCTGGAGGAGATTACTTTGGTACTGGGGTTTCAAATAACATTTTTGATCCTTCTGTTTCTGGATATGGAACATTCTTGATCACTTACACTTATACTGACGGTAACACTTGTTCAAGATCCGCTCAACAAACGATCACTGTTGGATGCGCTGGAATTGATGAGGAAGAGATATCATATGCTATTTATCCTAATCCATCTAATGGTGAAGTGACAATAGCAGTTAAAGGCATTGAGCTGAAAACAGTTAATGTTTATGACGCAGCAGGAAGATTTGTAAAACAGTATGAATTGAATACAATTCAAGAAACAGTTACTTTGAATCTTTCAGATCTAGCATCTGGCACATATGCGATCGATATGATCACTGAACAAAAAGTTTTAAGAGAGAGACTTATCATAAACCACTAAAATAGCACTCTCCTTATTTCGGAATGGCGACCTTTTGGTCGCCATTTTGTTTTACTAAATCCGTTTTGTAATTCCACTGAGATTTCATTATCTTGTGATCGCTAAAACTTAAAACATGAAACTAACGACGAATACTCGATATCTCGGGTTATTATTTTTTCTGATGTTATTGAGTAATTTCTCATTTTCTCAGGACGAGAAAAAGATTAATTATAACTGGATAGAAGTATCAAAAAATACTATTCCTTCAATAGGTTCTGCTCAAATTCAGGCGACCAGTGCCAAATATTTTCAGATCGATGTCAACGCCATCCGTGAACAAATGGTGGGGGTGATGCATCGCGAAGTTGAGAATTCTGGATTTATTGCTCAACTTGAATTACCAACTCCTACTGGAGAATTCAGAACATACAGAGCAAAGGAGAATAGTACAATGGATCGACAGTTAGCGCTGATTTTTCCTGAGATCAAGAGTTATGATGCTGTTGGAGTCAATGATGCTGCTTTCGTAAAATGGGATATCACACCGAAAGGATTGCACGCAATGATCATGACGCCAGGTGAACCGACGATCTTTATTGACCCGGTAGTAGATGGAAATAGTGATCATTACATCGTGTACTATAAAAAGGATTTTGTTACCGATAAAGTCTTTGATTGTTCTTTTGATAGCGATAATGCCACGATGAAAGGTGGTAAACTGGGCGGAGTTGTTAAACAGTTTGGAACTTGTCAATTGCGCACATATCGTCTTGCATTATCTGCGACTGGTGAATACACAGCATTTCACGGTGGAACAGTTGCCCAGGCAGCTGCTGCTCAGGTTACAACGATGAACAGAGTTAACGGGGTGTATGAGAAAGACATGGCCATTACCATGGTGATCATTGCGAACAATAACAATATCATATACACAAATGCTGGTTCTGATCCTTTCACAAATGGTACACCTGGAACAATGATCAATCAAAACCAGACAAATACTGATGCTGTGATCGGTTCAGCAAATTACGACATTGGGCACGTATTTGGAACAAACTCAGGAGGTTTGGCCGGATTAGGTGTTGTTTGTACAGGTGGTCAGAAAGCAAGAGGAGTAACAGGTAGTTCAGCGCCGGTTGGAGATCCTTTTGATATTGATTATGTTGCGCATGAGATGGGCCACCAATTTGGGGCTAACCATACTCAAAACAATAACTGTAACAGAAATGCCGCAACAGCTGTGGAACCAGGGTCGGCAAGTACGATTATGGGTTACGCAGGTATTTGTGCACCTAACGTTCAGAATAATTCAGATGATCATTTTTCAGGAAAAAGTTTACAGGAAATTGATATTGAGATCATGAGCGCAGGGCATACTTGCGAACAGATCACTGCTTTAGCCAATTCGGCTCCGATCATTTTAAGTACCAATGGAAACGTTTCAGTGCCGGCAAATACACCATTTGCCCTTACGGCTGTTGCAACTGATTCGAATGGTGATCCTTTGACATACAACTGGGAACAAATGGATAACCAGGTGTCGACTCAACCTCCGGTGGCAACATCAACAGGTGGTCCTAATTTTAGAAGTAATCCTTCTTCAACGAGTCCAACAAGATATTTCCCAAGTTTAGCATCGTTAGCTACAGGCGGTCCTTATACTTGGGAAGTAGTTCCATCAGTTTCAAGAACAATGAACTTCAGAGTTACTGTAAGAGATAATGCTCCTGGAGCAGGTGGATGCAACGACCATCAGGATGTTACAGTTAGTACTGTAGCAACCGCAGGTCCTTTCGTTGTGAATTATCCTTCAGCAACTGGGATTACCTGGACTGGTTTAACAACTGAAACGGTTACTTGGAGTGTTGCGAACACGAATCTTGCTCCTATTTCTTGTGCAAACGTTGACATTTTATTGTCTACAGATGGAGGATTGACTTATCCAACGGTTCTGGCATCAAACGTACCAAACGACGGTTCTCAAGTGGTGACTGTTCCAAATACTCCTTCAACTACTTGTAGAGTGATGGTGATTTGTTCAAATGGAACCTTTTTCGATATTTCAGATAACAACTTTACAATTGTAGCTTCCACATTTGATTATACACTTACTGCTGCTAATAGTAGTGCAAGCGTTTGTCAACCAACGAATGCTCAATACACAATTAATGTTGGACAAGTCGGAGGATATACAGATCCAGTTACCTTAAGTGTTTCAGGTGTTCCTGTAGGAGCTACATCAGGATTTTCTGTTAATCCTGTATCGCCGGTTGGATCTTCTGTATTAACCATCTCAAATACTAACCTTGCCACTCCTGGTACATACACATTGACGGTAACAGGTACCAGTACTTCTGGAACAAAGACCATTACCTTATCTTTAACAATAAGTGCAGGTGCTCCTTCAGCTATAACACTTTCAACTCCTGCAAATGGGGCAACGGGTGTTTCAATTCCTACTGATTTTACATGGGTGGCCTCGTCTGACCCTGGTGTTACTTATGACATCGATATTTCAACCGATCCAGGATTTGCAAGTTTTGCGGATCAGCAAACTGGACTTACGACTGCGAATTATACGTCTCCATCATTAAGTACAACAACTACTTATTATTGGAGAGTAAGAGCGGTTTCAGGATGCGGAAGTTCAGCATGGTCAACAACTTTCAGTTTTACGACAAACTCTTGTATGTTGTATTCAGCTACAGATGTGCCAATTGCGATCTCTGCTTCCGGTACTCCGACAATTACTTCCACGATCGTAGTTCCAACAGGAGGAACGATCAATGATGTCAATGTGATCGATTTGAATGGTACACACACGTGGATCAAAGATTTGATCATTTCCTTGACCTCTCCAAGTGGAACTACCGTTATTCTGATGAATCAGGTATGTAATAATCAGGACAATTTTGATCTTAATTATGATGATGCCGCTGCAACTGCTACAGTACCTTGTCCGCCTGTTGGTGGAGGGACTTATATTCCTAATCAGCTATTGTCAGCCTTTAACGGTGAAGACGCGGCAGGTAACTGGGTGTTGACAGTTCAGGACGTTGCCAATCAGGATGGTGGTTCTTTAAATGGATGGTCATTACAACTTTGTGTTACACCTGTTGTAGTTTGTAATTCTCCTGATTCACCAACTGTAACTGCACCAGCAGGTAGTTATTGCGAAGGTGATGTCGTAACATTATCGATTGCAGGAAACCTTAATGATGCAGATGCATGGTACATTTATGAAGGTTCATGCGGTGGTACATTAGTAGGTTCGACGGCAACGAACACCTTCGATGTTACTCCAGCAGCACCAGGAACCGTATATTATATTAGAGCGGAAGATGCTTCAACTTGTGTGAATGAAGCAACAGCGACTTGTACTCAGTTGACGGTTTCTGTAAATGCAACACCTGCTGATCCGGTAGTTACAGTTTCTAATAACTGTGGAAATTCGGTGTTAACTGCTACAGGTTCTGGTTTGACTTGGTCCACGGCTGAAACAACTTCAAGTATTACTGTGACAACTGCAGGAACATATACTGTTTCTTCTACAGTTAGTGGTTGTTCAAGCGGTATTGCTTCTGGAATTGCTGCTCCATTGACGGTTCCTACCATATCGAGTGGAACTGTAACAAACCCTTCAGCATGTGCTACACCAACCGGATCAATCGTTGTTAGTGGTTCAGGAACCGGAACAGTAAGTTGGACTGGCTCAGGATCCGGTAATGCGACAGGAGTGAATCTCCCTTATACCATATCTAACCTGTTGGCTGGTTCATACTCTATAACATTTAACAATGGGTGTGCATCTAATACAATTACAGCTTCTTTGGTCGATCCAGGAGCTCCTTCGGCACCTACGACCTCTGTAGTCAATGATTGTGGAAGCTCGATCCTTACGGCTAATGGTACTGGATTGGTGTGGTCTACAGGAGAAACAACATCTTCTATTACTGTAACTTCAGCTGGAGATTATACGGTAACACAAAATGTTGCCGGTTGTACTTCTTCTTCTGCGACTGTGACCGCAAGTCCAATTACCGGAGCATCAATTGCTCTTGGAACTCAAAATGACCCATCTTCTTGTACAGCAACTGACGGAACTGCTGTCATAAACGGTACTGGAACTGGAAATCTTACTTGGACAGGGGCGAGCTCAGGCTCTGCAACCTCTGTGAGTTTACCATACACAGTGACAGGATTAGCCGCAGGAACGACTAACATCATTTTTGATGATGGTTGTCCTTCAAATCAAATTTCAGTTTCTCTGACAGCACCGAATGCTCCGCTTGCCCCAACAGTTACTGTTGAGAATTTATGCGGTTATTCAGTATTAACGGCAACAGGTTCTAATCTTAGCTGGTCTACTGGAGAGACGACTTCGTCCATTACAGTTACTACTGCAAGTACATTCTATGTATCTCAGGGAGCTGCAGGATGTGAGAGCCCTGTTACTCCGGCTCAATCATCGCCACTTGTAATCCCAACGGTCTCTCTTGCTCCACTTTCAGATGTCTGTATCAATACTCCAGCATTCACGTTGACGGGAGGTAGTCCGGCAGGTGGTCAATATAGCGGGACAGGTGTTTCAGCGAACATGTTCGATCCATCGGTTTCGGGATATGGAACATTCCTGATTACTTACACTTACACGGATGTGAATACATGTAGTGCGAGCTCTCAACAAACAATTACCGTTGGATGCGCTGATCTTGATGAAATTGGTGATTCATTCTTGACAATGTATCCAAATCCTGCAATCAACACGGTAAGCATTGAAGTATCCAATGACTTGATCAAAGAAATTGAAATGTATGATGCAGCGGGTAGGTTAGTTAAGAAGTATGGTGGTGTGAATGCCGAAGTGATCGAACTTGAGATCACGGATATTGCAGCTGGATCTTATACAGTAAATGTGATTGCGGAGCAACACACCTTTAAACAGCGATTAATTATCGGTCAATAATAGAAAGAGGTGGTGATTCCACCTCTTTTTTTATTCTTTACTTTTGCATTCACATTGTTCAATCTATGAAAAACGGAAAAACTAAGATCAACGGTCACGGCCACCTGCTTCCTGAACCCTCGGAAATTCCAAAATTCATGAAGGATAAAAAGTTGTTCTGGATTGATGATGACAAAAAATTCATGCGACAGGGTGACTGGGCCAGACCTGTAACAGATCCAAGCTTTTTCTTCAATGAGAAGCTTGAATGGATGGAGAAGTACGGGATTGACCATGGCGTTATGTTGAATCTGTCTCAGGTGTATTGTAATGGCTGGGAACGGCAAGATGCAAATGATGCCATCCGATGGCAAAATGATTTCAATGCAAGTGTTCAGGAAAGACGACCGGATAAATTCACGACAGGCTTTGTTGTTCAGCCACTGTATATCGAAGATGCATTATTGGAAATTGAAAGATGCGTCGAGAAACTAAAGATGCCTTTGCTGTGTTTGCCAACTCATTTTTTAAATAAAGATGGAGAATGGTTGTCAGTCGTAGATGATTCGGTTGAACCAATTTTTGAATTAGCAAATAAGTATCAACTTGCCATTGAGATCCATCCGTACGATGGTGAAAAGATGGTAAAATTAAAGGATGCGTACTGGAGATTTCACCTGGTTTGGATGATGGCACAGACTGCTGATACCTTACATTTCTATTCGTTGAAAGATTATGTGAATAAATTCCCAGGCATTCGCACATGTTTTGCGCACGGCTGTATGCTAGGACAAGCGAATTACGGTAGACGTCTGCAAGGTTATGATGGTCGTCCTGATCTATTTGAGGGAGCACACGATCCACGCGCTGCTCTGGGGCACCCTAACTTGTTTTTTGATACGCTGGTTCATGATTCTTACACACTTCAACTATTGAAAACTAGGGTAGGAGCAGATCAGATTGTGGCTGGATTGGATGATCCTTATCCATTAGGAGAAATGGAAGGAGTGGCACGTTCTTATCCAGGAAGAGTTATCGATTTTGCAGTTGAAGCAGATATTCTGACACAAGCCGAATCTGATCGGATCTGGAATGAAAATGTGAGAAGATGGATCGGTAAAGAAATGCCCATTTGATCAGCGATCAAATATCTCGGATATTTTTTGATGGTATTGCTTAAACTCTGACAGATTACTGTGTGTGCCTGTCGGAAAGTAAATGAACTCAGATTCAGGATGCTGAAAATGCTGTTTTAATTTTACGGCACAGCGATACGGAACCACGTAGTCATTTTTGCCCTGGAAGATATATATCGGACCTGAGATCTTTTGAACCTCAAGATCATTCCTGAATTCATATTTAAATCGCAGTAAAGAGACCGGAATAAAAGGATAATAAGTTTTAAATAGATCTATAATCGAATAATAAGGAGTTTCGAGAATTAAAAGGCGATGTGGATTGTTGGCCGCTAGCTTACATGCAGGTCCGCTTCCCATTGATCTCCCGAAAATGATAATGTTTTGAGGTGAATAATAATTAAGCGCAAAATCATAAACGTGTTGAGCGTCTTCATGAAAAAGGGATTCAGTCCTTTTACCTTTACTTTTCCCGAATCCTCGATAATCATAGGTGAGAAAATCATGATCGTATTCATTGAAAAATTGGCATAATTCACCCCACTTTTGAAGGTTGCCTGAATTTCCGTGTAGATAAAGTATCAGTTTTCTTTTTTTTGTCTCATCTCTGAAAAAAAGCAAATTGATCTTGCCATTTGACTCAGATTCAAGAAAATGCTCAGAGTATTCCAGCTCAAAAGAAAATTGATGGTCCTGTTTTAATTTGATAGGTCTGAAAATGAAAAGGTCTTGTAAAAGGAAGGTAAAAAGAAATCCAACTGCCCAAAGCCCAAGAAAAGAAATAAGGAAAACAACAGGCCAGCTCATTTTTTATCTTGCTTTATTTGATCAGAAGTATGAAGTATTTCGTTTAAAAATAGATGATATTGCTCAAATTTAGGCAGGTTGTTGTGGGATCCTCCTTTGATCGTATATAAATTGATCCTTTGCGGGTCAATGCTTAATAATTCCAGGCTGTATCGGTAGGGGATTATCCAGTCTTTGTCACCGTGTAAAATGTGAATTGGAACCTTAGCCTGACAGGCAAAATCGTATAATGGCATTTTGTATTTAAGAATATACTTTAATGGCAGTATACGTGTATAGTATTGAGCAAGCCGTTGCATGCTCACATAAGGAGAATCCAGAATAAGCATGTTTGGATTGTTATTGGCTGCAATACAGGTTGCGAATGCTGCTCCGAGAGATCTACCATAGATAATGATATTTTCTTCACTATAGCTTTTTTTGAGGTAATCATAAGCGATCTGTGCATTTTTGTAGATCAATTCTTCATTTCGCTTTCCCGTGCTTTTACCAAATCCCGGATAATCAATCATAAAGAAATTGTAGCCTTTTGAGGTGAAGTCTTTGGCAAATTTACCCCAACCTTTAATGCTTCTCGTGTTTCCTTTAAAGTAGAAAACGACTTTTGTGGCTCCATCTACTTTGAAATGCAGTGCATCAATAATACTGTTCTTGTCACCGGGGATAACGACCTCTTCGAACGGCAATGGATATTTGAATTTAAATGAAGAATGCAGTTTTTCTGGATGAAACAGAAAGTGCTCCTGAAGTAAAAAAGCTCCAAGAACGATCCCAATGTAGACAAAAAGGGCAATGATAAAAAAGTGAACTCCAATTTCCACATACCGAAGGTAATTCCAACATTGGATCCAAAAAATGATTTTTATTAGGTTAAACAACTTCTTCAGGGTGATAGCTTATTGCTATCTTTGGCCTCAAATTCGGATTACATGGCTCAGAAACCGTCAATTCCAAAAGGTACTCGTGACTTTCTTCCAGTGGAAGTATCCAGGAGGAATTATATTTTCAATACGATCAGGAAAGCATATGAGAAATATGGGTTTTCTCCAATTGAAACTCCTTCATTTGAATTATCGACCACATTATTAGGTAAATATGGTGAAGAAGGTGATCGATTGATCTTCAGGATTTTGAATTCGGGAGAAAAAATGAAAAAAGCAGATCTTGATGCATTAAGTCAAGATAACCTGCCACGTTTTGCAAATAGTCTTTCCGAAAAGGCGTTGCGTTATGATCTTACGGTGCCATTTGCTCGTTTTGTTGTTCAGCATCAAAATGAAATCGCTTTCCCATTCAAGAGATATCAGATCCAACCGGTGTGGAGAGCAGACAGACCTCAGCACGGAAGGTATCAAGAGTTTTTCCAATGTGACGCTGATGTAGTCGGAAGTGACTCACTTGTATATGAGGTAGATTTTGTTCAATTGTTGGATGAGGTGCTTAATGACCTAAAAATTCCTGGATTTACGATCAAGATGAATAATCGTAAGATTCTTACCGGAATTGCAGAAGTAAGTGGTGAGGCAGATCGTTTGATAGATATTACCGTTGCAATTGATAAGTTGGACAAGATAGGTGAGGAAGGAGTGATCAATGAGTTGCGCGAAAAAGGAGTCTCTGACAGTGCTATTCAAAAAATATCTCCGCTATTTAGTTTTTCGGGGACCAATAATGAAAAGCTCGAAATGATGAGATCATTCCTTGCAGTAAGCGAAGCAGGATTACAAGGGCTGGATGAGTTGCAATTTGTTCTTGACTCAACCACTGATTTAGGGCTGGAGAAAGCGGATCTCGAATTTGACATTACGCTTGCACGTGGACTGAACTATTACACAGGTGCCATCTTTGAAGTTAAAGCGCATGGAGTAAAGATGGGGTCTATTGTTGGAGGTGGGCGATATGATGATCTTACAGGACTATTCGGTATGAAAGGGATGTCAGGTGTTGGGATTTCTTTTGGAGCTGACAGGATCTATGATATTCTGACCGAGCTTGACTTATTTCCGGCAGTAATTGATAAAGGACTTACATTGATGTTCGTGAATTTCGGAGAGAATGAGCAAAAGGCTTGTATGAAAATGGTTCGCGAGATCCGAAAGGAAGGGATTGACTGCGAATTATATCCATCGTCAGCAAAAATGCAAAAACAAATGAAGTATGCAAATGACAGAAATGTTCAGTACGTTGCTTTGGTCGGTGAGGAAGAGTTAAACAGAAATATTGTGAAATTAAAGAATATGGATTCAGGCGAGCAGGAGGAGTTGACGCTAAAAGAACTGATCCAGAAAATTAGAAGATGAAACAATACACTATAAATAATGAATGGGTCAGTCTAAAGGAGATCGATGTCATTCTTGAGTCTCATGCCCAGATTGTTCTTGGAGAAACAGCAAAAAAAGCGATTGTAGACTGTAGAAATTACCTGGATGAAAAACTGGCGAGACACGACAAGTTAGTTTATGGAATTAATACGGGATTCGGTTCCTTATGTAATACTGCTATCGAAAAAGAAGATCTTGAGCAATTACAAAGGAATTTAGTTCTTTCACATGCTTGTGGTACAGGCGACGAAGTACCGCAGGACATTGTCAAGAGAATGTTGCTTCTAAAAGTTCTTGGATTGTCTCATGGACATTCAGGAGTCCAATTAGTAACAGTTGAAAGGTTGATTTACTTCTTCAATCACAATATTCTTCCTGTTGTGTATCAGCAGGGTAGTCTTGGTGCTTCCGGTGATCTTGCGCCATTAGCGCATTTATCTCTTCCCTTGATCGGTGAAGGAGAAGTTTACTTCCAGGGTAAAAAGCATGCCTCGGCGGAAGTGCTGAAAGGCCTACATCTTGAGCCGATTACACTTCAATCAAAAGAGGGATTAGCGCTTCTGAATGGAACTCAATTCATGAGTGCTTATGCTTCTTATGCAGTTTCAAGTGCATTGAAACTATGGAAAAACTGGAATAAAGTTGCCGGACTATCATTAGAAGCGTATGATGGCAGATTGAATCCTTTTCAGTCAAATGTCAATGAAATCAGAAATCAGCAAGGACAGATCGAAGTAGCTTCCATTTTCAGAAATCTTCTGGAAGGTAGTGAAGTGATCGGTCGGGAAAAAGCTCATGTACAGGATCCATATTCGTTCCGATGTATTCCTCAGGTGCATGGTGCATCGAAGGATGCAATAGATTATGCCTTTCAGATCGTTGAAAGAGAAGTGAATGCCGTTACCGATAATCCTACCATCTTCCCGGAAGATGATGATGTCGTTTCTGCGGGTAATTTCCATGGTCAACCTTTAGCGATCACAATGGATTTTTTAGCAATCGCTCTTGCAGAGCTTGGAAGCATATCTGAGAGAAGAGTTTATAAATTGATCTCCGGTACAAGAGGGTTACCGGCATTTTTGGTGGCAAATCCAGGTTTAAATTCCGGATTTATGATACCACAGTACACTTGTGCGTCGATCGTAAGTCAAAATAAGCAGTTGTGTATGCCGGCATCAGTGGATACTATCGATTCATCGAACGGACAGGAAGATCATGTAAGTATGGGAGCCAATGCAGCAACAAAGTTGTTCAGAGTGGTGGAAAACTGTTTTAGAATACAGGGAATTGAACTATTAAATGCTGCTCAGGCATTCGAATTTAGAAGACCTGCGCGTACGTCAGAAATACTTGAAGATCTTTTGGAATCTTTCAGGCAAGAGGTAAGTTTTGTCGAAGAAGATCAATATCTACATCCGCTGATCGAAAAAAGCGTATGTTTTGTTAGAAAAATGAATTGATATGATGGAAATGAATGATCAAAATATTTTGGAAAGACCAGAACGTCCGAGTTTTCTTAAGGTTTTATGTATTCTGAGTTGGATTTATACAGGACTTTCGTTTATTGTCACCCTTGGTGCTTTTTTTCAAGGCCCCTTGAATGAGGAGGAAATGACTTATCAAAAAGTAGAATTGGCAAAGTCAACTTCTGAAATGAGAGACATGGGAATGAATTCATTGGCAGATACGTTTGATCAGGTTCAGCGGATGTCGGAAACAACGAATGATCATTTCTACATCTCTTCGATCATCACTCTTCTTGTTATCATTATAGGTATTCTTGGTGTCTACTTTATGTGGGCTGGAAGAAAAATGGGGTTTCATATGTATATCGTTTATAATCTACTGACTATCGGTCAATTATACATCTTCATCTCTCCATCCGATATACCAACATTCGCTGTAGTTTGGAATCTGTTGTTCTCAGCAGTTTTCATTTTTATGTACTCGAGAAATCTCAAATGGATGACTGACTGATTTGATTAGGTCAGAAGAGAAGGTTTGCCTATCTTTGCGGCAAATTACAGGTAATCTATGATTTCAGTTAACAATTTATCACTCCAGTTTGGAAAGCGTGTTCTATTTGATGAAGTGAACGTAAAATTCGTTCAGGGGAACTGCTATGGTGTGATCGGTGCAAATGGTGCAGGAAAATCAACATTTTTAAAGATCCTTACAGGTGATCAGGATCCTACTACGGGTAGGGTAGAGTTAGAGCCTGGGAAGCGAATGGCCGTATTGAAGCAGAACCACTTTGAATTTGATGAGTTCAACGTACTGGAAACTGTGATCATGGGGCATAAGCGTTTGTATGAGATCATGAAAGAGAAGGATGCGTTGTACGCAAAACCTGATTTTTCAGACGAAGATGGAATGCGCACAGCCGAGTTAGAAGCCGAATTTGCTGATTTGGAGGGATGGAATGCAGAAACTGATGCAGCCACTCTATTGAGCAACCTTGGAATTGAAGAATCAAAGCATTATCTGAAAATGGAGGATATGCCGAATGAACTGAAAGTAAGGGTTCTCCTTGCTCAGGCCTTGTTTGGTAATCCGGATGTATTGGTACTCGATGAACCTACGAACGACCTTGATCTTAAAACGATCGGTTGGTTAGAAGATTTCCTATTAGACTTCAGAAACACAGTGATCGTGGTTTCACACGACCGTCACTTCCTTGATACCGTGTGTACACATATTTGCGATATTGATTTCAG
>SBFR01000100.1 GCA_006227105.1 Bacteroidota bacterium | reverse complement strand
CTGGAATATTACAAGGTACAAGCAGTGATGAGTCGAACGTATGCACTGAAATACAAAGAAAAACATCGGAAAGAAGGATATGATCTGTGCGACCGAGTTCATTGTCAGGCCTATCACAGCATGATGAGATTTACACCGACCATTGATACGGCTGTGGTGCATACATCTGGTATAGTCATGACTGATTCTCTGGGAAAATTGGTTGATGCTTATTTTCATGCGAATTGTGGTGGACAAACATGTGAACCACAATACATCTGGAATGAAAGTATTCCTTATTTGAAATCATTTAAAGATACCTTTTGCATTTACACGAAACAGGCTCGCTGGGAAGTTCGGATTCCAAAGGAAAAATGGAAGAAATTCTTAGTCGATAAATACGACTTTCCAGTAGGAGATAGTCTAAGTGCATCAACGATGTATTCCTTTGAACAGACAGATCGAAAGGCTTTTTACCTGCATCCTGTTTATGGAATTCCATTAAGAGATCTAAGAGAAGAGTTTCAGTTGAAATCGACTTATTTTAGCTGTTATCCTCAAGGCGAAGAAGTGGTCGTAGTAGGGCGAGGTTTTGGCCATGGAGTGGGACTATGTCAGGAGGGAGCGATGAAAATGGCAAAGTATAATTTTGATTACGAACAGATCCTTCGGTTTTACTTCCCGGGATGCATGGTTTTTAACTATGATCTTCTAAAGTATTTTAATACCCGCGTTAAAGGGATCCAGATATACTGATCATTCCTTAGAGATGACAAAGATGTCCTCGTCTTCTTTCTTATACAATTTATGCTCTCTGGCAAAACTTTCAAGTTGATCGTCGTACTTTAAAGTTTCCAATAAATGTTGAGTACTGTCTAACTTGTGAGCAGTTTCCATTTTGGAAACCTCGAGCTTATTTAGCTTACGATTGTGGTTCACGATGGTGAAAATGTCTACATCGTCAAGAAATAATGAATAGATCATGAAAAGCACCGTTGCAAAAATGTACTTATTCTGAATATAGCTCCACCACTTTTTCATACATCAAATATAACGCATTGATTTGCGCTCAATGATCGATGCTTGTGAATCTTTTGAATAGTGGTGTGTTAAAAATAAAAAAGCCCGTTTAACGGGCTTTTTATCAATGTCTAAGATCAATATTAATTTACGATCTCATCGTATTTTGCTTTGAATGATTCATCCTCTTCGTACCATTGAGCCACTTTATTTAAAAGTGCTTTGGCTTTTTCTTTTTGCTTCGATGCAAGGTAACATTCAGCAGTCTGCAAGGCACCAAGTTTCAACATTTGCTTATCAGCATCTGACCAATCTTCAATAGAAGTAATATCCTTCAACATCAGGTCTGCTTCTTTCCATGCTGTATTTGCTCCTCCCTTATCAGACTTGCGGTACTTGCTTGCTCCATCTAAGAACTTTGCTCCTACAGGATTCTTAGTAACCTTGTAGTATTTAATTACCCAACCTGAAGCTTTATTAAAATCGTTAGCGGCAAGATCATTGTCGATACGTGTTACCATTGACATCTGAAATTCATCAATGAATTCCTGATGATCAGTTAGTGCTGTATTGTCTTTATCATTTTTCAACGCTTTTGATACAGCTGCAATGGCATCCTTATATGCGTTTTTAAATTTCTCTTCATCTGTTCCAGACAATGAGATCTTATATAACCCTTTACCTAACCAGATGAAAGGCATTGGGTCCTTTTTAAGATCATCCTTCAATGTATAATTTTCTGCAACTTTCACAAGTTTTTCATAATTACCATCAGCATAAAGGATCTTAAGGTCATCATAATTTGGTGCCTGTGCATTAATGGTTGTTGCGCTTAATAAAAGTAGAACTAGTCCAATTAACTTCTTCATAATGTTTGTTTTTGTTATCCGTTCCATTCAATAACTATGCCGAATGTACCAAAAGTATTTCAATCGGGCAATAGGATTAGGATTCTAAACTCTTTATCAATAACTCTAAAATTTCCTGCGCGGCTTTTGAGATCTTTGTGCCTGGTCCAAAGACTCCAAAGACTCCTGCCTTATACAAGAAATCATAATCCTGTTGAGGAATCACTCCGCCTGCCACGACCATGATATCTTCTCTTCCGTGCTTTTTTAATTCCTCAATTACTTGTGGAATAAGTGTCTTGTGTCCAGCTGCTAGTGAAGAAACCCCAAGAATATGTACGTCATTTTCAACGGCTTGCTTTGCCGCTTCGGCCGGAGTTTGGAAAAGCGGACCAATGTCCACGTCAAAACCAATATCGGCAAATGAGGTAGCAATCACTTTTGCACCTCGATCATGACCATCCTGACCCATTTTAGCGATCATTATTCGAGGTCTTCGCCCTTCCAGAGACGTGAATTTATCCGTCAATTCTCGAGCTTTTGAGAAATCTTTATCTTCCATTGATTCATGAGAATAAACACCACTTATACTTCTGATCGTTGCCTGATACCTTCCGAATACCTTTTCCATTGCAAAAGAAATTTCACCTAATGAGGCTCTTTCTCGAGCACAGCGAACAGCTATTTCAAGCAGGTTTCCTGTATTATTTTTTGCGGCTTCTTCAAGTTCTTGCAGCAGATCATTGACTTTTTTCTGGTCTCTGTTCGATTTAAGCTCGTTCAAACGATCGATCTGTGCCTGGCGAACTCTTGTGTTATCCACTTCCAGGATGTCCAGCTCCATTTCCTCGTCTACCTGGTAACGGTTCACACCAACAATGATGTCTTTTGCAGAGTCGATTCGGGCTTGTTTTCTGGCGGCGGCTTCCTCAATTCTCATTTTTGGAATACCGGTTTCAATTGCTTTGGCCATTCCTCCAAGCTCTTCAACCTCAGAGATCAGTTTCCATGCTTCCTCGACTAGATCAGATGTAAGCTTTTCGATGTAATAGCTACCTCCATAAGGGTCAATGAAATCTGTGATCCCGGTTTCCTGTTGAAGATAGATCTGAGTATTACGTGCAATACGTGCAGAAAAGTCTGTTGGCAAGGCAATTGCCTCATCCAGCGCATTTGTATGAAGTGACTGTGTTCCTCCAAGTGCAGCACCTAATGCTTCAATACAAGTCCTGGAGACATTGTTAAATGGATCTTGCTCCGTTAATGACCATCCAGACGTTTGACAGTGTGTCCTTAAAGCTAAAGACTTGGTATTTTTCGGGTCAAACTGCTTTACCAGCTTAGACCATATCAATCTGCCAGCGCGCATTTTAGCAATTTCCATGTGATGGTTCATTCCAATCGCCCAGAAAAAACTCAATCGTGGCGCAAAGTCGTCGATGTCCAATCCCGCTTTAATACCTGCTCGCAAGTATTCCAGTCCATCAGCCAATGTATAAGCAAGTTCAATTGCAGCAGTTGCTCCAGCTTCTTGCATGTGATATCCTGAAATGGAGATCGAATTGAACAGAGGCATCTTTTTAGAAGTATATTCGAAAATATCTGTGATGATCCTCATTGATGGTGAGGGAGGATAGATGTATGTGTTCCTCACCATGAATTCTTTCAGGATATCATTCTGGATAGTGCCTGATAGCTGTTCCGGTTGTACGCCTTGTTCTTCGGCGGCAACAATGTAAAACGCCATAATAGGAATTACTGCTCCGTTCATGGTCATTGATACCGACATTTGATCAAGAGGTATCTGATCGAAAAGGATCTTCATGTCGAGTATTGAATCAATGGCTACACCTGCCTTTCCAACATCACCAACCACACGTTCGTGGTCTGAGTCATATCCTCTGTGGGTAGCGAGGTCGAATGCTACCGATAGACCTTTCTGTCCGGCAGCAAGGTTTCTTCTGTAAAATGCGTTCGATTCTTCTGCAGTCGAAAAACCGGCGTATTGTCGAATTGTCCATGGACGAACCGTGTACATGGATGAATAGGGCCCTCTTAAATAGGGAGGGATCCCCGAAACGTACCCGATTTGTTCCACATTTTTCAGATCTTCTTCATTGTAGAAATTCTGAAGTTCAATTTTTTCAGCTGTTTCAAACAGGATTTCTTTCTTTCGATCTCGATTTTCCTGAGTGCGTTGAAGCTTGTCTTTAGTAAAATCTTTTCTCATATCAGATCTCAGTTAAATCGCGTTCAAGGATAAGTGTGTTCATCTGAAAATACTTCGTCGCAGGGTGAAATTGGTTCGTTTCTTCCTGAGGATTCGTGAATTTATTTATTCCGATTAGTAGCTTATCGCCATTCTTGATCTGTTGAACTCTTTTCTCACGAGTATTTTGCACCAAAGTCCTCAGTTCGGAAGCTACATTTGGGTCATAAATTCCTCCTTGTTTGTCGAGTTGTGCAAAGAGACTCCAACTTTTCTCTGCAATTGTCCAGGTAAGATCCTCTAGGCTGTATGAACCTCCCATAGGATCCGCTACATAATTGAAATAACTTTCTTCTTTTAAGATCAACGGAATATTAAGGGCCATTCGTTTTGCTAGTCCCGCCTGATTCAAGGTGTTCGAATCATATGGTTCAACGCAAATGTTGTCTATACCCCCAATGATTGCTGACATTGCTTCGGTTGTTTGTCGCAATAGGTTCGTATAAGGATCTTTCACCGATTTATTCACGTTACCGGTGAATGCCGAAATAGAACAGGTGTTAGAGCAATAATGCTCCGGATGATAACTTCCTACCACTTTAGCCCATAATTCTTTTAACGCTCTTGTTTTTGCGATTTCAATGAAATAATTACTGCCGATCCCCATTCTAAAATGAATACAAGCTGAGGCTTCATCTATATTTAAGCCCTTGTCCATTAATCTGATCAGGTATTCATGTCCGGTTAGCAGAGCAAATACAATTTCTTGAGTAGCTGATGCTCCGGTTTCTCGGAACATAAATCCATCTACCATAAAAAGATTACTTTGTGCACCGGTTGGATTTAAGATTTCTTCTTTACCGATCAAGTCCCATCCGTTTTCATTTGAGATAAGATCAAGCCACAAACTTGTGTTTAATGGATTGGTATTGACGATATCCTTTTTGATCAGTTTAAATTGGGCCACAGAATAAGGAATGAAGGCTACATGGATGTATTCCATTTGAATGCCTTTTAGCAATTCTGAAAAATCGGATTCCTTGGTAAGTGTAAAGCAGATCATATCTGCACCTTTCATGAGTGCATCTAATGCTTCTTCATTGGCCACTTTGTCATTCTTAACAATAATATGACTTACATTTCGCCATTCGTTGGATGATGTTTTTATGCCTCTGGTTAAAGGAAGCTCACCTGGGGATCCAGTATTTTGAACACTCGATTCTGAATGTCCATAACATTTGTAACCGATCTCTTCAATGGGATCATAGCGATCCAGAAGATTCAAATTATCGGCTTTAAGATCCTTTTTCAATCTTTCAGACCATTCTTGTAGAGAATTAGTGGGAAAGATATCTTTGAGTCCAATCATTTTTGCGCTGAATATTGTGTGGTGTAAATATAACTCGAAACTATGGTAGTCAACACAGGAGCCAACATTACACCAACAAAAGGAATGTAATAAATCAACAAAAATCCTGTGCCACTTATGATCATTACCGGAAGTTTGGAAAATGAAAAACCAAGGCTGTCAATAACTCCTTTTTTTGATCTCTCAAGGCTGTAATCATAAAAGGCAAATCCAAAGAAAAAGGCTGAGATCAAAAAGTACATTATACTGTCCAAGATGCCCAGTCCAAAGATCCATGAAATGATCCACCAGGCGATCATAAAGAAGAATTCCATGACTAATGCTAGAAAAACAATAAAGATCATCCTCAAAAAATCCTTTATCACTTGCGCGATACTGAAGGAATACGTTCGGGATGTGATTTCGGTATCGACAGCTTCCGATAACAATGTATTGAAAGGGGAGAGCAAGGTCAATACGGTAAACATGTAGATCTGAAGAAAAATAAAGTAGATCAATCCAAAGGTTCCGCTGACTGCAGAGTAAATATAATCACCGATCAAAGGAACATATTTGACAAATCCAAGCGCTGTCTCAATTTCTCTGGTTAGGGTATAAAGAGATGCGAAAAAAAGTGAAGCGATCAATCCGGGAATAAAGTAAACCAGAAATTTTCCTTCGCTAATGGACTTCAATGTCCATTTCCATGCCTCCAGATGTAAATTGATTGCCTTGATCATTTGACTCACTAAAGTAATTAATCTAAAGGAAATATTTTAGGATTAAATAGGAGACTGCGAATGCAATAAAGTAACTCAGTACAATATTACTCCAATTGGTATACCCTTGATTTCTCCAATACATCCAGTTTAGTGTACCGAGTACAAGGGCGCCTATTCCAGAGAAGATCAAAAGGTTCATAAAGTTGGTATACGATTTGTAAAGTTAGTTATCGAGAATTGAATGTTGTTTTAAAATCAAGGAATATGAAAAGTTTAATTTTAATTGGGTTGATGATTCCGGCTGGTTTTGCCTTTTCCCAACAAGTAGTGACTAGTGATAAGCCTGTTTTTCATAAAAAGGTAGAATCGAAAAGGTTTCACAACAGAAAGCATCCTGCAGCGCAGGAAGGGATGAAGAAAAATTTTCATCACAAAGTAATGAAGCATGAGAAAATGGAGATCAGAAGGGAGGAATAAAAAAGGGGGCATTTGCCCCCTTTATTTTTTATATTCCGAATTGTTCGAAATGATGTTTTAAGTGCTTATCATTCAGTTTCTGCCACTGATCGTAAGAAAGCATTCCATAATACGGGTGGTGAGTTTTTTTATCAGGGTTTTCACTGAAAAACTCTTCGAAATCTACCCATTCAATTACAAGCTCATCAACAGCTAATTCTAATTCTTCATTACGCAGTTCTGAAGCTTTCGGAGCGAAATTCACTTCAATATTCTTCATCATTGGTTTGTCGGATTCAATGAATGCTTGCATTCTTTCAATCTTTTCTTCAGGGATGGCTTGTGGAAAGCTTTTTTTTCCTGATGCCAGTCGAAGTGTATCAGAAAGATGCTCGACCATTCGCTGAGCACTCATATTACCCCACAATGCTTTTGATTCTGAAGAAAGTTTCTCCAAACGTGCAATGACTTCTGTTAATTCCATGATTATTTTTTTCCGATGAGAATATTAAGGCTGTGCGGGACTACTTGAACATTCAATTCGTCGCGAACATCAAAAGGTTCACCATCATAATGAGCGATCTTGTGAGGGATCTTTATTTTGGCCTTTTCAAACGAGATCACTTCAGAAAATCTGGATTCATGTGATGTCTTTCTGAAAAAACGATATACCAAACTAGGAATAGACCAGAAACGGAATGGTTTCAGAATGATCAATTCTATCTTGCCGTCTGTTACATCTGACTTCGGAGAAACAACAAATCCATTCCCAAACTCAGAAGCATTTGCAATTGTACAAAGAACAGCGGGCATTTGTTTGATCTCTCCATTGGTGTCAACAGAGACATTGATCGGGTTATATTTCCAGAATTCTCGTGAAACAAGTTTTACATACGACCAAAAACCTCTCTTGTGGTACTCGTCAAACTTTTTAGCAATTACTGCATCAAGACCATAGCCTCCAATTCCTAGGAATGGCTTGTCATTCACAAGAACCGTGTCCATTTGAATGAAGTCTGATTTATTGATGGTTTCGATTGCTTTTTCGAGATTAATTGGAATACCCATGTGTCGAGCCAATCCGTTTCCTGAACCTGCAGGAAGGATTGCCAACTTAGTAGTCGTTCCAATCAAAGCAGTACCTACTTCATGTACGCTTCCATCACCACCTACAGCACAAACAATGTCAATTCCTTCTTCAGAAGATTTTTTCGCAATTTCTTTTGCGTGCTTTCTGTATTCAGTGTAAACAATATCATAATCAAATCTGGAATGATCCAAATGCGACTCGATAAGATGCGGGATCACACCTTTTTTGCCTACACCTGAGATAGGGTTAATAATAAATCTTATCCTTTCCTTCATTGAATATTCGTCTGGTTTTTCACCAAATCTTTATTATATCGCTGAATGATAGCTTTCAGCCTATTTTCAAAGTTAACTCTTTTTTGATTTGAGTCATTCGATTTTTTCAAATTATTATCGTTTTTAACAGAACTAAAACGGGTAAATGCTTTAGTTGCGTCATCAGAAAAGGTGAGCATGTAGTCATCTCTGTAATAATAGTAGCTTCCTTCAAGGTAAGAGTAAGCTTCTCTTTGTGTCTCTGAATAGAGTGAATTTCCAAAAGCATAATAGGTCGTCTTGATGCCAAGCATGTCAATTATGGTAGGCATGATGTCAAGTTGCTGAAAAACAATGTTTTTCATTTCTGGAGCGATCTTTCCTCCAGGATGGTAGAACATAATGGGAATTCTGTAAATGAGTTTTCTATCGTTAAATGCGGGGTTGTTAGTGGAAGGAGTATGATCTGCACATAACACGAAGACAGTGTTGTTATACCACGGTTGTTTTTTTGCTTCCTTGAAAAATTCTCTAAGAGAGATATCGCCATAACTGATTGAAGCACAAATTTTTTGACTTCCCTTTTTTACGTTTTTCCGTTGATGATCAGGAATGAAATAGGGGTGATGTGATGACAAAGTGAATAAGGTTGAAAAGAAGGGCTGTTTTTGTTTGGTCATCATCCTTGCCGACCATGGATTAAAATACTCGTCTAGTATACCCCAGGTCTGGTCGAAATGATCATCATTATCATATTCATATCTACCAAAGTATTGATCATATCCAGCTTGAGCGGCAAAACTGTCAAAGCGCATTGATCCGTTGGTTGCACCATGATAGAATGCAGTTGAGTAACCTTTTTCTTTCAGTATATGAGCCAGTGATCGAATGGTATTATTGCCGTAAGGTGAAGAGATATACGGATTATCCATTAAGCTCGGTACAGAGGCAATAATGGCCGGCACGGCTTCGATGGATTTTTTACCATTTGCGAAACCAAATTCAAAGCTAAGAGATTCTTTACGCAATGAATCCAGAAAAGGGGTATATGAGGTTTTGGAAATTGAGTTCGAAACGAATTCTTCTCCAAAACTTTCGAGAATAATGATGACAACATTTGTCTTCTCAGGAAGTATCTCTTTATGATCCGCGTGATGTATAGGATCGAAAAGTTCTTGTTCTTTTTTTATGTTGAAGTAGTTCTTTTGATCCAGTCGGTCCTTTCCGTAACTTTTGATCATGGTAAACCCCGTATTCAGCACAAGAGCAGTGTTTTCTGGCGAAGTATAGTGCGCTGCTTCAATAATTCCTGCAGGCTTTAACTGAAAACCACCTCGTCCAATCACCACGAAAAAGGCGACGATAGTAAGCCCCCAAATGATTCTTTGTGGTAACTTGAATTTGTGATTCGACATCCTCAGGGCATATTCTTCAGTGCGCTTATAAAGCGTTTTAATTCCCCAGGTAAAACCGATCAGAAAGACGATGAGAAACCAGAAATCGGTAATAAATGAAATGATCAATTGATTGAAATCATTTCCGGCTCCCAAGACGGTAAAAAGGTCAAAAGTCGATCTTTTTGACGTGTACTTAAAGTATTCTACGTCCATTAGATTCAGTGCGGTGAGAAGTACGGTGCCGATCAGGAAATAAAACTTAAGTAGAATATCGATCAATCTTACCTTGAAATCGAAAAGAGACAAAATGATGTATGGGAAAAATACAAGTGAGACAGTTATTGCGTCAAACCAGCATCCGGCTACAAAATCAAATGGAGATACATTTTCAAAGGAGCTTAAATTGAAAAGATAAAAAATGATCCGAGTTAGCGTCAATGGTAGCATTGCTAGTCCTAGTCGAAGGAAGAGGACCATAATTTCACCCGGAATTCTTTCTTTGAAAGCCATGTGTGGCAAATTTAGGATTAAATCATCAGAGTTTTCCTAATATTGTATAACCAGTCTTAAACATAAGAAAATGAAAAACATAATTCTCTTAGCGCTTCAAATGGTGTTGCTGACAGGAGCTTTGTACGCTCAGGATAAGGCCTATGTGATCTATAACTCCAAAGGAAAGAAGGTGTCCTACAAAAAAATGAAGCAAATGACTTCTGATAAGGATTACATCCTTTTTGGAGAATATCACGACAATCCGATTTCTCATTGGCTTCAACTTGAGTTAACGAAAGATGTTTACGCAATGAGATCAACGAATTTGAAGTTGAGCTTTGAACAGATTGAACAGGATCAGCAGATGTTATTGAACGATTATATGATCGGGAAGTTTGATTATAAGACATTCAAAGACACTATGAGACTTTGGCCGAATCATAAGACGGATTATCAACCTTTGATCGATTTTGCAAAGGGAAACAATCTGTTTTGTCTTGCGGCAAATATTCCGAGGAAATATGCGTCACTACTATATAAGAAAGGAAGAGCGGCCTTGGATACATTGTCAGACATTGAAAAGTCATTCATGGCTCCACTTGATTTTAAAGTAGATACTTCGCTTTCACAATATCAGGTATTTCTGTCAGGAGATATGCATGGTGGAGGAATGAATATGTTGTTGGCTCAAGCCATCAAGGATGCCACAATGGCTCATTTTATGATGCTGAACCACCAGAAGAACGATGTTATTCTGCATTTCGTGGGTGCTTTTCACAGTGACTATTATCAGGGAATTATGTGGTATTTGCAACAACAAGAACCTGAGTCAAAGATCATGACGATCACAACTGTTTCTCAGGCCGATATTAGAAAATTAGATCCTGAAAACAAGGGTAGAGCAGATTTTATAATATGTGTTGATGACGACATGACCAGTACTCATTGATCCGAACATAATCATTAAAGAAAAAGCCCTGATCACTCAGGGCTTTTTTATTGATAGACAGGACTATTTCAATTTGTCAGCTTTTTCCTGCGCCTCTTTCATGATCGCGTCAGCCTTTTTATCTCCTTCGGCTTCGATCTTAAGAGCTTTTTCTTCAGCTTCCTTGATCAATTTGTCACCCGCTTTCTTGGCTGCAGCTTGCTTTAAAGGATTGCTACCAGCTTCTGCAAGTAGCTTATCTGCATTCTTTTGAGCTTCTGCTCGTACGGCGTTCGCTTGTTTTTTAGACTCAGCTCTTACCTTATCAGCATTTTTCTGTGCTTCGGCTAGGATCTGCTGTTTTTTCTTCTCAAGTTCCTCTTTCGCATCATCGATCTTATCGTTCACGATTGCTTTGACTGTATCCTTCGCAGTTTCCTTGATATTGTTGATCAAATTATCTTTTAGGTTTCCAGTTGCCTCCATCAGAGACTCTTTGAAGTTGGTCGTGATTTTAGGATTCATAACTGAACCTAGTACATCAACTTTTACAGGAATCTGGTCTGGGACACTCTTCATGTCCAGTCCTGGGGCAAGAGAGTTTACTTTTGAAATAGCTTGTTCGACCGTCTTGATCATTGCAGCAGGAATCTCTTCTTTTGGAACCATCATCTTTAGATCATAGTCGATTCCCTGTTCAAATGTCGTGAATCCGGACACATTTGTCTTGATCTTTCCGAGGTTAACATCGAATGGTTTTACATTGACTTTACCGTCTGCAAATGAGAATTTAGCTTTAACATCTTTGATCGTTTGACTAGATAGTTTACTCATCTGTAATGCTTCTGCCATTTTTTCAAATGGTTTAAATCCTTTGATTGTGACCGTAGATGTCGATAGATCACCACCTCCATTTAAGGAATTGTAAATTGGTGATAGATCAGATGTTAGATCAGAAGTCATGTCAAATGAAGAAGAGATCTTTCCTTGCGCATATTTCGCAATAGGGGCAAGTTTTTCAACGGTGACAAAGTTCTTTGCGAGTTGCTGAATGTCCAGTTCTTTTAATACATACGAGAAATTGATCTTCGGTTTGGCATGATCTCTCGTGTCGTAGGTACCTTTCAGTCCAATACTTCCTCCCATTGCGTTCATGGATAATCCTTCAAGGGAAGCGACTTCTTCTTTCATCTTTACATTACCATTCATATTCGTAATGTCTGTTCCGCTGTATTTGAGTTTTCCTATGGATGTTCTCAGGTCAAAATCAATATTGTTTGGAATAAGTAACGGCTCCGAAGATTCAGAAGCAGCCTCAGACGTCTCCCCGGTTGATTCTGAAGTGGAAGTCGATAGATTCATCAGCTGATCCAAGTCGATCAGGTTACTGGTGAAATTGAAATTACCTTTTAACAATTCATCTCTGAAGACATAACCCATATAATTATCAATCGCACCATTCATACTGAAATCAGAGTTACCTGTTTTGGCATTCAGTTTTTCCAATGTCAAGTTTTTAGGAGAAAAACGAAATACCATTTCAGAGATGTCAACATCATTCGACAGATCAGGTGACTTGTAGTTCATCCCCATCAACGTTAAAGTTCCCTCAGCTTTGAATGCTTCGTAGTCTTCTTTTTCAATTGAGCTCATGCGTCCGTTTAAATGAACGTCTGCATCCAGTTTACCATTATAGGATTCACCTTCATTCATTGGGATGTAGTCCTTAATGGTGGCAAGGTCCATCTTCGCCATGATGTCTGAAACAAGAAGCGGATCCGTCATTGGATTTCTCATTTTCAAATTGGCATCAAGGGTGTTCACCCCAAATGCAGCATGGAATTTCTCAACATCCAAAGTCATCTTGTCTAGATTGTCTCCACCCGCGAAAGCAGAAGATGCTTTCACATTAATATTTGAAATTGATCCAGGTAGATCCGGGTATTTGATCGATCCGTTTCCAATCGCTAGTTTGAAATCCCATCCAGGAAGATTGGTGTCATCCATTTTTCCCTTTACAAGACCTTTCATTTCAAGAGTTCCTTTACTTACCATGTTTTCGTATCCTGTTCTGTAGAATGCAGGAATGAGGGAAAGGAATTCTTTGAAAGTAGCTTTGTTTGCGTTCAATTTTAAATCCATCTGATCATGGTCCTCTAGCATTTCATAGAATCCGTCAACTGAAAAGCTAAGAGAGTTCAATTTGAACTGGTTCTCCTTCAACGTAAACTTTGAAGATTTCTCAGTGAATTCCATAAGGATATTCATGATCACATCAGTTTTTACGTCAGTTAAATAAGAAACCCCGTCCATATTAAACGTGATCTTATCCATACCTGTAGTGGTTTCAAAGTCGATCACATCTTCAGTCAAGTCTCCTTTTCCGGTATGATTCAAGTTGGCAATGTTCATCGACATGGAAGAAGGTTCGTCCTTGTAATTTACGTTTGCCCCAGTGATACTATATTCCTTCAGGGACAACTTGAAATTCGATGGTTCAGAAGCCTGTTCCGGAGTCTTTACTGAATCAGGCTTCACAATATCGTAATTAGCCAAACCATTGTTTAATACTCGTACATCAAAACTTGGCTCTTTGAGATGGATCTCATCGATCTCAACCTGATCACCCGATACTACGCTCCAGAAATCTACATGGGCAACGAATTGCTTTATCGATGCAAGTTCAACTCCTTTGAATTCATTGATCCCTTCTAGTTTAGTATCGTTCAACTCTACTGTCATGTTCGGGAAAGTACTAAGGAAGGTGAGGTCAAATTCTCCTAATGAAAGTTTTGCATTCAGGTTATTGTTTACTTCGTCAATGACCATTTCCTTGATCTCATCTTTGAAAATGATCGGAACCAAAATGAGGGCAATGATCAATAATAAGAATGTGATACCAGTCCATTTAAGGATTCTTCTTAATAGACTTTTCTTCTTTTTTTCCTTTTTTTCCATAATCCTTCGGGTGTGTTTACGATATTTGTTACTTCCGAGTAAAATCAGAAGTAAAAGTAATCAATATGCAAGCACATTTAGTTGCTCTTTTTATCTTCTTTTCAACAGCAGCTTTCAGTCAGATTGTGATTGGAGGGGAGGATCCTGTTGAACCGAAAGATAAGAAAGAAGAAAGAAATAAAGATTCGTTGAAAAAGCCTCACATTGCTCAGGATCAGGCGAGTACTTCAATCTATTTTATCACGAATTATTCATTGAATAACAGGCTGTTGACTGAAAACGGAGAATTGTTCGGAGATACCTTGGGGACTAGGGCTGATGAATTTGGTTTTTCTACGTGGTCATTTGGTGTCGGATTACAGAATAAACTAACTAAGAATTTTTTCTGGGACGGAGGGATTGGTTGGTATCGTAATGGTGAGCAATATCTCTTTGAAGATGCGGATACGATGTTTGCCTATCAGAACGTTTATAACTATGTCGTAATGCCATTCAGGTTAAATGCTTCTTTTGGAAAAACATTCAGATGGGGAATTGGAGCCGGCTTAATGCCTCAGATGTTCACTGGATACCGGCAGGAGCAACAATGGAAAACGACTACAGGTTCGAGTGGTGATGAGACAATTAAAACCAAGATTGGATATAATTCTTTTGTGATTAGCGCGCTGTTGAACGCTTCTCTTGCAATAGACATGTCGACAGGTTGGTCATTATTGATCTCGCCTGAAGCAAGATTTCAGTTGAATACAAGTTATGGGAAGTACTCATCTTATATCCATAAGAACCGAAGTTACGGGGTGTCGATCGGATTATTAAAGCATTTATAAGTGAAGATTAAGGAAATAACAGATTATCTGGAAGGGCTGGCTCCATTGTCGACTCAGGAAGATTATGACAACTGCGGCCTATTGGTTGGATCACACAACGATTCTGTTTCTTCAATTCTGATCTGCCTGGATAGTACTCCTGAAATAGTAGATGAAGCAATCGAAAAAGGGTGTGATATGATCATAGCGCATCACCCGATCATCTTTAAAGGACTGAAAAAGTTGAATGGTAAAAATTACATTGAACAAACAGTCATCAAATGCATTAAGCATGGCATTGCGCTTTATGCGATTCATACTAATCTCGACAATTACCTTCATGGAGTAAATCGAGAGATAGGCAATAGGCTTGGACTTGAAAATTTAAAAATCCTAAGGCCAAAGCAGAACGTGTTGTTTAAATTGGTTGTGTATACTCCTGTTGAAGCAGAAGAAAATCTTATGACAGCTTTGTTTAATGCTGGAGCTGGTAAAGTAGGCAACTATTCAGAGTGTTCATTTAGTACAGAGGGGATAGGTACTTTCAAGCCGAATGAAGGTTCAAATCCATATTCGGGTGATATCGGAAAAAGAAGTAGTGATAAAGAGCGGAAACTTGAATTTCTTGTAGAGCACTCCAAATTGAATAATGTGCTTGCAGTCATGAATGATGTGCATCCTTATGAGGAGGTAGCCCATGATATTATTCCACTAGGAAATAAAAACCAGGATCTTGGTAGTGGAATGATTGGAGAATTAAGTGTTCCATTGGATGAAATGGATTTTCTTAAGAAAGTCAAAAACACTTTTGGCTGTGGGGCGATAAGATATACAGAATTGAAAGGGAATAAGATCGGAAAAGTCGCTTTTTGCGGTGGTTCCGGAAGTTTTTTACTTCAGGATGCACTACGTCAAGGAGCAGATGTTTTCATCACAGGAGACTTTAAATATCACGAGTTTTTTGACGCTGAAAAGAAGATCGTTATTGCGGACATAGGTCATTATGAATCAGAGCAGTTCACCATAAATTTATTGGGTGATATTTTGAAGAAAAAATTTGCTACCTTTGCCGTCCGTTTAACGGAGATTAATACAAATCCAATTAATTACATTTAGCACATGGCAGGTACTGCAACAAAATCAGAGGCTACTGTAGCAGAGAAACTGGACGCATTGTTTGAACTGCAGAAGATCGATTCTGAGATCGATAGAATTCGTACGATCAGAGGTGAATTACCTCTTGAGGTTCAGGATCTTGAAGACGAGATCAGTGGTCTTGAGACTAGAATTTCAAAGATCGAAGAGGAGATCAAAGAGCTTGATACTGAGATCGCGGATAGAAAAAATGCCACTAAGGATGCTGAAACTGCAATCGCAAAGTACAAGGAACAGCAGAACAATGTAAGAAACAATCGTGAATTCGAATCTTTAGCGAAGGAGATCGAATTTCAGGAGTTGGAAATCAAATTACACGACAAGAAGTCGAAAGAAGCAAAGCTGAAGATCGAAAGTAAGAAGGAAATTCTTGCTGAGGCAAAAGAGAGATATGAGTTCCGTGCTGGAGATTTGAAAACGAAGAAATCAGAGTTGGATGAAATCGTAGCAGAAACTCAAAAGGACGAAGATAAATTGGTGAAGCAGTCGGATGATGCGAAGAAGAAGATCGATGCTCGTTTACTTCAGGCATATATTCGTTTGAGATCTAATGCGAAGAATGGTTTGGCAGTTGTTTCAATCGAAAGAGATTCTTGTGGAGGATGTTTCAATAAGATCCCGCCTCAGCGTCAGCTTGACATTCAGTCAAAGAAGAAAGTTCTTGTTTGTGAACACTGTGGAAGAGTTTTGGTTCCAAGTATAGCTACTGAAGAATAATTCAAAGATAATTTCATAAAAAGGGTGGATTTGCTTCCGCCCTTTTTTATACCATAATTTTTATCATGCGGTTCAGTGATTACAACATCGTTAAGGAGCTAAAGGACAGATTGGAAGAGGTTGGTTTTAAAAAACCGACCGATATTCAATTTAAGTCGATCAAGCATATTCTTGAAGGTGAGGATGTGATGGCTGTCGCACAAACAGGAACGGGTAAAACCGCTGCTTTTGCAATTCCTGTTATTGATAAATTGGCTCGTTCGAAAGGCAGGAAGGGTTCCAGCTCAGTGAGATGTTTGGTCATGGTTCCAACACGAGAATTGGCAAAACAGATCTCAGAGGTTTTTCTTGATCTGGGAAAATATGCCCCGGTAAGAACGCTGGGATTATATGGAGGAGTTGATCAGGAACAACAGATCAGGACGCTGAAGAATGGAGTAGATGTTCTTGTGGCAACTCCTGGAAGAATGTTCGATCTTATCGCACAAGGAGCTTTAGATGTAAGCGGATTGGAGTTTCTAGTTCTTGATGAAGCAGATCTTATGCTCGACCTTGGCTTCAATAAGGACATCCAAGATATTCTAAGAAAGATCCCGAAAAAAAGACAAACCTTATTCTTTACGGCTACTATCGATAAGCAGATTAAAAAGCTTGCCTATGATGTGGTGAGAGATGCGATAAGGATCCAGATCTCTCCAAAGAATCCGGTTGCCGGTAATATTGAACATGCTGTAGCGTTTGTTGAGATGGATGATAAGCGATTCTTTCTTGAGAACATGCTGAAAGAATTCGAAGAATTGAAGTTCATTGTTTTTGTTCGAACCAAAGTTAGGGCAGAAAGAGTGGTGGCAGCAATGGAACGTGTTGGGATCAAAACAGAGGCGCTTCACGGTGGAATAGAACAGAAGGAACGGTTCTCCATTCTTGATAGGTTTCGATCAGGTGAAAACAAAGTTCTGATCACTACGGATGTGGCATGTAGAGGAATCGACATTCCTACGGTGGATTACGTGATCAACTATGATCTACCTGAGAATCCCGAAAATTATGTGCATCGATGCGGAAGAACGGGACGAGGATCAAGAAAAGGACAGGCCTTGTCATTCTGTAGCGAAAGTGAAAATCTTTTTCTTCAGGCCATCGAATTATACACTGGAGAAGAAGTGGAACATTATCACATTGATCCGGCTGATTATAAGGAGATCATTAATGATTCAGATGATCCTACCTATAACTGGAAGAAGTTGATCGATCAGGCAAATAAGGAGGACGGAAAGGAAGATGAGTGGTGATCACTCAATGCTTTTTACAAGAATAAAATCTCTTTGCTGATCTTTCCCTAACCAAAAATCATGTTCTCCAATTTGGGTAAAACCCTTCCGGAAATAGAATTCCTGAGCTTTTAAATTTTTTTCCCAGACTCCAAGCCAGATTTGGGTTATCCCTTTAGTTTGAGCAATTGATTCTGAATACTCTAAAAGAAATTTCCCGGCCCCAAAACCTTGAAATTCGTTGAGAATATAGATCCTTTCAATTTCAAGTTCTTTTTCTTTCCATTTTTGAATAGGGTTATTTTTTAGACCGATCTTGATGAATCCAATGGGAACATCATCTTTAAGGACGAAAAAATAGTCCGTTTCAATTGAATCGATTTGTCCCTTGAGAGTTTCTTCTGAAAGGTCATTAGAAAAATACAATGCTAAATTTTCTTCAGTGTTGTACCACCCATAAGTTTCCAGAAATGTCTGAATGCTAATGTTCCTAAGCAATATAAGATCTTCAGGAATAACCTTTCGAATCGATAAAATATTTGGGTTTTGGATTGTCGATTCCAATCTTTGGGATCTTAAAGAATGTTGACCTCTCTTTCTAGCTCGACCCCAAACTTACTTTTGATGTCCGCAATGATCGAAGTGGAAAGATCCAATACTTCCTGACCTGTTGCACCTCCGTAGTTGACTAAAACCAACGCTTGAAGTTTGTGTACGCCATAGTTCTCCAATGTCTTTCCTTTCCAACCTGCCTGTTCGATCAACCATCCCGCTGCTAATTTTCGTTTACCATTGTCGGCGGGGTAAACAGGGGCATTTGGATAGTCTTTCAGGATGGAATCGGCAACCTCTTTCTCTACCACTGGATTTTTAAAAAAGCTACCCGCGTTTCCGATCTTTTTAGGGTCTGGTAATTTGGAAGATCTAATGGCGATCACTGCATTGCTGATGTCTTTTATTGATGGTGAAGATATTCCCATTGCTTTAAGCTCATTCTCAATGGCTCCATAACTACTGTTGATCTTTGGATTTTTTGACAATTCAAAAGATACATCAATGATCACATATTGTCCTTTTAGTTTTCTTTTGAAAACACTTTCTCGATATCCGAATTCACATTGTGATTTATCAAAGGTATGGATCTCGCCGGTTGCCAAATGATACGCCGAAAGAGAATGAAAGACATCCTTGATCTCAACTCCATAGGCTCCAATGTTCTGCATTGGACTCGCGCCTACACTTCCAGGTATTAAACTTAGGTTTTCTAAGCCTCCAAACCCTTTGTCGATACACTTCAATACGAATTCGTGCCAAACTTCCCCAGCTCCTGCTCGAACGATCACGGTGTCGTTGTTTTCAGAAATAATGTCGAATCCTTTGATCTCATTTTTTAAAACCAGACCGTGATAATCCCTGGTAAAAAGGACATTGCTTCCACCTCCAAGAATGAGTAGAGGTAAACTATTTGAGTTTTTTATCAGTCGATCAAGAGTCTCAACCGAATCAAAAGAGCTGAATAAGTCCGCTTTAACACTGATTCCAAAGGTATTGAATGGCTGTAGGTCCTGATTTTCTTTGATCATGCTGCGAAGTTATAAAAATCCAAAATGCGGAGTGCAATGAGGCAAGTATTGTTCACTTAGATCAAGTCATTATTTATATTTTTATACCATGAAATTTAAAGCCATTTCATTAGAAGAGATCAATCGTTTCAATAAGGGCACATTGATGGAGCAAATAGGGATCGAATGTGTTGAGGTCGGTGAGGATTATATTGTTTCCCGAATGCCGGTTGATCACAGAACTCATCAGCCGATGGGATTGCTACATGGGGGCGCAAGTGCAGCTTTGATCGAGAGTATCGGTTCAATGGGATCCACTTTATTGCTTGATCTTGAAAATGAATATCCGGTGGGCGTTGAAGTCAATGCGAATCATGTAAATGGTGTGAGAAGCGGTTGGGTTAAAGCCATTGGAAAAATTGTTCATGCCGGTAAAAGAACTCATTTGTGGCAGGTTGATATTTATGATGAAGAGACCGGAAAACTGGTTTGTACCGGAAGATTGACCATTATGGTCATTAAAAAATAGTGGAGAAGAGTATACTCAAATATCGAAAACCTGGACAAGCTTCAGTCGAATTGAATGGAGTATTTGTTCCATGGGATGGATTGTTTTCTCGTGGGTTCTTCTTATCGAATGCCAATAAAAGCAAGATCTGGATCTTCAAGGAAGGTGAATCTGAACTTTGTGATTATTCCAACAGCAATGAGCCTTTTGTAATCACTAAGGAGGATTATATTGGTAATGCCGAGCAGCTTATCAAAACCTTGAATGACAACAAGCTTCAAAAAGGAGTTTACTCTCGAGTGAAAAAATCGGAGATCAAACAAAGTCATGAAGCCATTTTTGAAGCCTTATGTGCTACTTATCCAGAGGCATTTGTATATTATTTTAATGATCCCAGATTAGGCGAGTGGTTGGGAGCTACACCTGAAGTGCTTATTCGTAACGAAGAAAAGCATACGCTAGTGATCTCTTTGGCCGGTACTTTAAGGGCGGATGCACAAGAAGACTGGACAGAGAAGGAAAGACAGGAACAAATGTTCGTGACTGAATTTATTCTCGATCAACTTGAAGATCATAATGCAGATAAATTATTGGTAACCGAGGCGTATGAAGTCGTTGCAGGTCCAGTGAAACATTTGAGATCTGACATCATTTTTGAAGCTGAAATGGAAGATGCGTTTGCCATTGCACTTGATCTTCACCCGACTCCCGCAGTTTGTGGATTGCCTAGATCAAAAGCAATGCAGGTTCTTGCGTCACTTGAACCTCATGACAGGGAGTTGTATACTGGGTTCATCGGGGTGATCGATGAGGGTGTTTCGCTGTATGTTAATCTGAGGTGTGCAAAATTGAACAATACGAATGCTTTCTTGTTCCTAGGTGGAGGGTTTACAAAAGACTCGGATCCTGAAAAAGAATGGATGGAAACTGAACATAAAAGCCGAACTTTACTCAATATTTTTGAACAGTTGAATGAAAATGAGAAGCAGTAATAAGAGGATCGTTCAATTGATCGTTGAAGTATGTGTGAACTATGGCGTTAAGGATGTTGTGGTCTCACCAGGGTCGAGAAATGCACCTCTTGTAATTGGTTTTGATGAACATCCTGAAGTGTCTTGTATTACAATTCATGATGAACGTTCAGCAGGATTTTTCGGTTTGGGAATTGCAGATCAAACTCAACGTCCGGTAGTGGTTGTATGTACTTCTGGTTCTGCAGCGGCAAATTATTATCCAGCAGTTGTAGAGGCTTATTATCGTTCAGTTCCTTTAATAGTGATTACTGCTGATAGGCCCTCTGCGTGGGTGGATCAGGGAGATGGTCAAACCATAAATCAAGCATCGATCTTTGGTAAACATGTACGTTATTCGTGCAATTTGCAAGAGAATGAAAGTGCTGATCTATGGGAAGAGCAGAGAGAATTGTCCACTGCAATGGTGCATGCCACGAATTCATGGAAAGGACCAGTGCATATTAATGTTGGGTTCAATGAACCACTCTATGGTACTACTGAAATTGAAAGAACTGCAATTAGAGGTCTGAAAATGATCAATGGTCAATTCAGCCTTTCAGCAGATGAGCTAGCTTTGGTGAAGGAAGGCCTTCAATTTGGTAAGAAAATGTTGTTGTGTGGCCAGCTAACTCCGAAGCCGTTATTGAATAAATTGATCGCTGAATTTGGTGATGATAGTTCTGTGGTCGTTTTAGTGGAAAACACTTCAAATCTGACAGATAAACGATTTGTTCATTGCATTGATAGAGTTTTGAATTCGATCAGCCAAGAAGAACTGGACTCCTTCAAGCCTGAATTATTGATTACAATAGGTGGGGCTGTTGTTTCCAAGAGGATAAAAAAGTTCTTGAGAGAATCCGGACTGAGAATGCATTGGAAGATCGGTCATGAATTTCCTTTTATGGATACCTACATGAGCTTGACTCATTCTTTTCAATGTGATGAGTCAGAATTTTTTACTGCGGTTTCCAAGATCGATTACAGAAGAAGTATTTCCAATTACGGTTCTGCATGGAAACAAAAGGATCTCCTGATCAAGGATAAGGAAACTGAATTTTTCGGAAAGATTCCATTTTCTGATCTGAAGGTATTCGAGCTGATCTTGGATTACATCCCGGATGGGGCTGTGCTCCACATGGCAAATAGTTCTGTTGTTCGGTATTGCCAACTTTTCGATCCGGTGAATACGTTAAGTTATTATTCAAACAGAGGGGCTTCCGGAATCGATGGTAGTTCGAGTACTGCAGCCGGAGCAGCATATAGCGATCCGGAAAGGCTTCATGTTTTGATCACCGGTGATGTTTCGTTTCTCTACGATAGCAATGCTTTCTGGAATAAATACTTGGGAAAAAACTTAAGGATCATTGTCATAAACAATGGGGGTGGAGGAATTTTTAATATCATACCTGGTCCTTCAAGTGTCGCTCAGAACGAAAACTACTTTGTTGCAGCGCATAATTTTCAGGGTAAGGAGATTGCTGGAGCCTTCGGAATTGAATACAAGGATGTATCGGGAGCTGTCGAGTTGGAATCGATGATGCACTGGTTTTATTCGTTCAATGAAACGGACCGACCAAAAATGCTAGAGATCTTTACTCCTTCAGATCTCAATCATACTATTCTAGAGGAGTATTTTCAATTCATGAAATAAACAAGAATGGAGTTTTTAGAGCTATTATTTACTTGGGATGGATTAATGTATTTTTTGATCCTGTCTTTACTTGAAATCGTTCTGGGGATCGATAATATCATTTTCATCTCAATTGTAACGGATAAGCTACCTTCAGTTGAGCAGCGTAAAGCAAGAAATATTGGATTGACATTGGCTCTTGTAGTCCGTTTGGTCCTTTTGGCCTTTGTGTCATGGTTAATGCATATGGATGCTCCATTATTTCCGAATTCAAAATGGGAAATGCTGGAGAATTTTTCGCTTCAGAGTCTCGTTCTCTTGTTGGGAGGTTTGTTCTTGATCTATAAGAGTACCATCGAAATGCATAGCTCAGTTAGTGGAAAGCATGAGGAATCGACCAAAAGCCCGACCAAGCTTTCTGCTGTGATCACCCAAATTGT
>SBFR01000113.1 GCA_006227105.1 Bacteroidota bacterium | reverse complement strand
AGAGAGTCGAGGTAGAACGTCTGAAAAACAGGACCATTCTCGTAATAATAAATGGTAATGTCAGAAACGGGAATATAATAGAAGCTTTTCACCTTGATCGGCTTATAAAATTCATTCGGGTACACCGGTTGCGTGCTTCCATGGTAGGTACGTGTGTAACTGTACTCGTAATTTTCCCGCTTCACTTTTCCTGTGATCCATTTTGTGTCACTTCTCAAGACGTTTAAAGAGTGGATCTTGCTAGCGCCCAAACGCTTTACTTCCACATAGCCGGCATTGCAACGGTAAGTTGTGTCCTGCGTGAAGGAAAAAAATCCGATCAGAAGTAGTGTAGTGAAAATGATCCATTTCATCCATCACAAGTTATGGAATATTCACGCATCTATAATTTCATTGAATAGCTTAGACATACTGCAAACTAAATGGTTGATCACATTTGCCGGATAAAATATTGAAAAGGGCAAATTTGGTTATTGGAATTCAATGCGGTTTATTGTTAGGTTTGTGGTCTAACTTTTTTTATGCGTAAATCATTCATTCTTTTGATCTTGCCTTTGCTTTTTGCATGTGCTTCCAATAAGATCAAACTGACCCAGGTCGGGAAATTTCAATCGTCCGTTAGAGCCGAACAGCTTGTAGATCATCCTGAACCTCGTCGATCGGAAAAAGAGACGACTAACTCTACAGGTCCTAATGAAGAGGTTTTCTCTCAGCGATCATCAGAGTATGAGAACCATTTGAATGGCCAAGATCAAACGTCGATAGAACACAAATTACCAAAAGGATTTGGTGTCCAGACTGAGGAACAGAAATCAATCCTAAATGAAGAAACTGCGGAACAATCTTTCAGTACAAAACAAAACAAAGGAAGTGCTAAGGTTTATAAGAATGAATTACTCTTCGCATTAGGTGGGATCATGGCGTTCTTCATGTTTCTTGGTCTTAGGATCAATCCAGATCGAGCAAAGAGGATCTCCTACTGGGCCAAAGAAAATCCCAAAAAGACGTGGATGATGATCGGAGGTATAAAAATGATCGTTGGTGCTGGTGGTCTTTATATCGGCAAGATGTTGTATGAAAATAACATCGCTTTTTCGGATAGTTCGACGTATGCATTACTGGGCATTTTTGGTGCAGCCGCGATCGCTTATCCATTGAAATCGGCAAAACGAAATTTCATCAAGCATTCCTACTTAAAACAGAAAATGATTGATGGTTTATTGGCGCTACTGGGTTTGTTATTAATGGTGAATCTCGGAAATCAAGCTGTCGCAGACGACAACTTTGTGCCAGTTGTTTCTACTGTTTTTGATCAAACGGATCAAATCCTTTACGGTGATGAGGCCTCAATCGAACTCGGAACTTTTGACCAGTCAAAGGAGCGATATTACTCTGAAGAAACCGCTCTTGATGAGGGAGCTGAAGACGAAAAAGAGGAAGCCAATGTATGGGCGCAGATCGGATTAACATTACTTGCGGTAGCAATTTTTTTAATGCTGCTATATCTTGTGGCAGTTGCATCTTGTAATTTATCATGCAGTGGTCAGGAAGCTCTTGCCACAGTCGTTTTAATAGGTGGCCTTATTGCCTGCATTCTTTTGCTGATCTTTGCTCTCAATGCCATTTGGAAAAAGATGTAATTGGGACTTAAGTCTAAAGGATACACAAAAAAAACAATTTCAATTACCTTAGTTTCGTTCTTTAAAAGGTTAATGCGATGTCAACTTTTTTTGCGAAATATTATACCGGTCGAATTTCATTGTTCATTAGTCTGCTCACATCCGGATACTGGATCCTTGGAAATTGCTACAATGTATATGAGAATGCGATTTTTGGAGCTGTTTACGAACTTTTGTGGTTGTTTATGTTGCCTTTATTTTTGTTCGTGCCTATCGCCTCATTGATTCCTGTTATTTTGTACCCGATCAAGAACAATTACCTTTACTTGATCTCCATGTTTTTGAACCTTGGAACCTTGATCTGGTTGTTCGTGAAGTGAGAAGTCAATTTGGAACTTCTACAGAAAAACTGGAGCTGAATTATCATTGGTAATATTCCTCTTAATTTTTAGTCAAACCATTTTTCATTGACTATCTTCAGCAAAAAATACATCACCATGAGAATACTACTGTCTACTGTCTCCCTGTTACTGATCGGGATCTTTAATTCATTCAATGCCCAAATGGATAAGTTCATTGAAGTGGCTGTTCATGAAAGCATTGAGAATCCGGTTGAAAAAGTTTCCCTCTACTTAAATGTCAAAAGTGCGGAATATCAATATTATTATTTGATGGAGGAAGAAGACTATTACTACGATGAAAGTATTTATGATGAAATGCCGGATACTTACATCGATGAATCGTTGTCTGCAAAAGAAAAAAAGAAGCGTGAACAGGAGATCGAAACAGCAATGGAAGAGTGGGAGAAAAAACTGGAAGAACATGATATGATGATGGAAATAGAAAGGGAGAAGAGGAGAGCTGAACGGGAAGTATTTACGTCTGGAATGGCCCAGGCTATTTTAGTTGAAAATGGATACACAGTTTCCATAGTCAATGAGGAATTTCCGAACTATATGTATGAAGAAGATGGGGGGTCTGACACTGTATTCGTGATAGAGATCAAGGATGCAGAGAGCTTTACTCGATTAAGAGAATTGTTTGACGAAAACATAGTAAGCATTGCGGTTAAAGAATATGAGTACAAAAAGAATGCGGATGCCTTGTCTGAAGTCTTCCCGAAACTAATGGCTTCTGCTGAGAAGCAGGCGAAGGTGATCGCATCTTCTAGCGGTAAGAAAATCGGAACTGTTGCACAGATCACCAATGTGTATCCTGGTTTTTCACCAACACTCATGGAGCGTCAGATGGATGAGGCGAAAAGGCTGGGGAGCTACAGACGATACGATGGTGACATGGATAACCCGTTTTTGAAAAAAGAGCGTCTGTTATTTGAATATGTCTTCCGTTTTCCGATCCTGAATTGATCAGTGCTACAAAACATTGCTGTTGCCTGATTTGTTAACGATAGAAACTTGGCTTATGTTGAAAATTCAGATCATTGAAACCATTATTGCGATCTCTGTATTCATTGTCCTGAAGATCTTTATAACAGGTTATTTTGAAAGGGTTGTTGCCAGGAATATTGCCTCGAAGAACAGGATCAAAGTGGTTAAGAAGGCACTCAACATTATTTTAGTTTCAATTTTACTGATCGTCCTATTTTCGATCTTTGGGGTAGACCAGTCTGAGCTTGCAATGTTCCTTGGTTCGGTTCTGACAGTGATTGGAATAGCACTATTTGCCCAATGGTCTTTTCTTTCCAATATTACATCCGGAGTGATCATTTTTTTCAATCATACCGCTAAGCTCGAAGACGTGGTAACGATCATTGATAAGGATTACGAAATTGAGGGAAGGATCAGTGATATTGGATTGTTCTTTGTGATCCTGAAGACAAAAGATCATGAGCAGATCGTTATTCCCAACAGTGT
>SBFR01000112.1 GCA_006227105.1 Bacteroidota bacterium | reverse complement strand
ACTCACTCTCCACTTCCACCTTCGCTCAACTCGCGGTCGGCTCGCGCGTTTCGTCTTTCCGTTCCTGCATTCCTTCACTTGCCGTACTTCACTGCTCTATTTCGCAACCCTCATAGTTCCGTTCGTCTTTTCTTATCCGTAAAAAAAATACGGACTACAGATTTAATTTTGATCATATACGATATGCATCAAACTAAATAATGAACGATGCAATACACCAAATTCTTTTCGGCAGTTCTTCGTGATCACGGATCACTGAATTTTGAACCTGATCAACTCAAATTGATCATGAATCTCATCCATTTGGAAGGGAAACGCGAAGGACTTTTACAAGTCCAGGAACGATTCAAAAAAACCGATCCCCCTAATCGCTATGACTTGTTGATCAAAGCTGTTACGGATCAGATAAACGTTATTACAAATGGTTTTACTCCCAATCTTTTACTGCAGAAATGGAAGCATGAAAATGACTAGCCACCCTTTGCAAACGGCAATTTAGCCCTCGGTCGTCGCTGCGCAAGGGTTGATGAACCCCGCTGTCGCGTGGCCCTTGCACTGCTTCCTTCCTTGCTCTTTCTGTTGCCTATGCAATAGGGCAGCTGATGTCCTGCGCGGTTTTAAAAATCAAGTTTTATGAGAAAAAAATCAGAAAAGATCTATGTTCCCTACCATGTCAATCCTGCCGTGATCAAGGGACACTTAATGCAATTACCCAAAGATCAACTCATTCTGCACGGTCGCTACATTCGGTTGTGTGCCTGGCATTCAGAACCCGGAAGTACTAAGCGAGCTATGTTCATTGGTTTGTATCGGTTCTGCAGGTTGTTATACGCAAAGAAATATAAGTAGAACTTAACTTCCCATTCACTCTTGGAGCCATTGAAAGGCTTTCTGTTCGGATTTAAACAATTGAACTGGTGTTTTCGGATTCTTCCAGAGAATATAAAATCGGATCATTAATATGTGCGCCAGATTGTTGGTGATTACGGCAACTCTTTTTCGTTTGGAATTTCCGTGATATTCAGCAGCAACATCCATCGCTTCTCTTGAGATAGTGGCAAAATCAGAACCATATACCGCAACAACATACTCTTTATCTCCGACTAATTCTTGATATCCTTTGTGGATCTCATGAATGTCATCTGCTTCAATTTCTTGGCCGGCAAGAATTTCAAGCTTAATAAAGTTTTTCTTCATTAAGGTAATAATGAACTTGTCATTTTCGATTCGTTTCATGAATCACAATAGTGGTTAACAATTGACTCGAAAAATAATAACGGAGGCTCTAATAACCAAAACAATTCAATGAAATTTGGATGTTTTCAATAAAAAAAGCCCCTGATATACAGGGGCTTACGTGTTGTTATCAATAAATGAAAGCACTGCTTTCGAATCCCGGGTAGTGTCGGGATTACTTGCTGATCCTTTTCCAGAGCCATTTGAGGAACATACTGACGACAAAGCTCACAGTTGCACCAATAACGGCAAGGACGATCGTTTTCAAATAGTCATGCGTATCAATGGTCGCTGCTACGGTAAACACCGTTCCGGTTAACGTGCCCAGGGTTGTTGTACTGTCGTGATGCGTTGTCATGTTCTTGGTTAAATGGTTTTCTTATTGCTCAGCAATCGTGCATACTTCAGAAGTAAGATGAATGCGGATCTCAAGATCCTCAGCTTCTTCACAGATCACTTCGTTCACTTCAACATTCATTCGATTTACTTTTCCTGAAAGTTCAGCACCAGCCTTGAATCGAGGTCTTCGTGAAGTCTTTACCTGAAGGATCAGATCATTTTTCTGACAAGATTCTGTTTTTGTGTTTTCCATGCTTCTGATGTTGATCATCGTCCGAATAAATTGAATCAACCGAACGACAAGGTTAAACTTCTTATTTTTCGATCCCATCATTGACAGAAGAATCAATTGCCGCCTGACTTACTGCTGAAGCTACTGCTCCTCCAACGATTAGGTACCCACCGATGGTGATCACCACTGCTGGTAATGCAACTGGTGCCGCAACAACTGCGGTTCCTGCAGCCGCTACCATGAGTCCAACCTTTCTCAACTTTTTAAAGAATGGGGGAGTGTCTTCGCTACATCTACTGAAGTAAGAGACCAATTTGTCTTTGAACTTTTCTTTTTTCATACATCAGAGATTATTGTACTTCAACAATGCGAAGCGCGTTATACAATCCATTCTTGAGAGTGTATTGGCTACCGTTCACTTCCTGGAAGAATTCGATCTTCAGTAAGTAAAACTTGGTTGTCAATACGGCTGGAGCAGCTGCCGGAGTCAAGGTCACGGTAGTCTGAGTCGGATCGATCGGAAGGTTTACCGGATCAGAGATCTGAAGATCCTTTTCACCCGTCTCAAAATCCACACCTGCAAATCCTGCTGTCAGCTGGATATGAGTTGCACCTTGAGGCCAAGCCACATCCATTTGAGGAACAAGATCCGTGATCACGATCTGACCCGTTGCAGGATCAACCGTGTACGGTTTGTACAGGATCGATCCCATGAGTGCTTCCTTGTTGAAGTCCAGTCCTTTCAGTTTCGCAATTCCTTCCGGATCCTGGATCCCAAGGGCAACCACACGTTTCCCACGATCGTTCACCGTGTCCAGATTTTTGATCTGTGTCATCGCTTTGGTGATCCTTGCGGTCACTCTGCCATCCGATGCATTCATCGACATCGGTCGAACAGCATCACGAAGCAATTTTCCCGAAGCAGCAGAGCTACCGAATTCGGCACCGTTCTCACGGGTTCTTTCAAAGGCAGGATCGTTGGCGATACGCTTAGCATCAACAGATGTCTTCATGCGCGCCAGGTTTCCGTCCTTGGTTTTGTAGAAGTTCACGTTATCCAACGTGCCCTTCAGTTTAATGAGGCCTGATTGTCTTGCCATAAATTGTTGTGTTTGTTTAAAGTCCGTTTTCAGGTCGACTTATTCACCTGTGCACGAGACAAACATCAACTCTTCATGCCACAGTGTCAAGAACTTACATATTCTTTGAGGTGCTTTGTAGCCAAAAATGCAATCGGTAATGTTTAGAGGGTATTTTCCGAACACATTAAGCATACTTAAAGTATGAAATGAAATTTTCAATGATCAGGATCAGACCGAATACAGAGATGAATCTAGTCCTATAATTTGCATCGTTTTGATACATTCATTAACTTCGATTTCGATAGGCGTTCTTTCAATAATCGACAAAGTAAATTAAGCCAAATGTAACCTCTCAGGTAACCTGGTGAAATAATTGACTTGTAAAAACCCTGTGTTTACGGGGCTTCACAGATGTGTATATGTTCCAAACGGGATCACAAGAAGCCTCACAGAAATGTGGGGCTTTTTTGTGCACTGCATTTTTTACAGAAACGAAGACTTGAAAACAAAAAAAAATCCCCTTACAAAGGGGATTATCGGGAAAGGACTATGAAGAATCTACTGCTTATACTTTCCCTTGCTGTTCAACCAACACATAGTATTCTATTGACTTTAGTATTGAGAATTATTCGTTCATCTGTTGATTCGATTGGTCATTGTTGATGATCAACCAATCTCGGTTCATGTGCAAATATGCCTCAACAGACTTTCTAGATCTTCCGACTTTGTTTAAACACAATCGTAAAATGTGTTCAGAGCATTCAAGTTTTCGGCACCAATAATCGATATCTTTTTGATCTCTAAGATCAATAAATCCGGTATCAGATCCTTTCTTATGCATTACGATGATCATTTTACCAAAACTATTTACAGTAAACAAGAAATGAAAGAGTGGAACTACCCGTTTTTAGTTCGGAAAACCGCACTTGTCTAGTTCGGAAAACACCCATTTTTTCGGCTGATTCCCGAAGAGAGATGCTTTTTACTATCTTAACAACACAATTTATGTACTGAAAGATTTAGTTTTAATTTTTAACCACTGAAAAACAAACCACTATGTCATTTGATGGAAAAGAAGGGGCAATGATCAGCCTCCAGGAGGCCGCTGATTTAACGGCGAATTACAGAAATAGAAATGAAGGAGCCGTGAAAGGTTATTTTTACGGTAAAGATCACTTAGAGACCCTTCTGTCGCAAAATGGCTGTGTTGGTATTCGCATTTATTTTGGAGAAGACAATACTGGCACAACTCAACTGGTTCTTGTAGGAGCAAATGGTTCCGAGGATGATCTTCTTGGTCAAGTATTGGAGAATGGAACTCCTTGTCCTCCTCGTTGTGGATCGAGAAATGATTTGAATTCCTAACAATTTGTATGGATCTGTTCATCATCATATATGAAAGTATAACACACTTGATCTTATGGACGTGTGCAGGGTTTTTGTTGTATAGATTTAACAGATTGGATAGATCCTTTAAGATACTAGCAATTTATAGCATTATTCAACCGATGTTCGTCACGGTGAGTACTTATCTGGCATTCAATGGAATGAACAATCACTTGATTCGTCACATTTTAACGCATCTGGAATTCATGTTTATGATTGCAGCGTTTTACTCTTATTTTAAGGAGAAGATCATTTTCAATGTCAGCTTAATGATCATGAGCTTTATTTATGTCGTCTTTTCCATTTTTGACACTTTGTATTTAGAACCAGTTTCAATTTCACCTGCGAACATAAACTTGGTGGCAAACGTTATATTTATTTTATGCGCTCTTGGTGTTTTCTATGATTTATATGAAAAGCCTACCGTTGTATTTCTGGAGAAAGAAGTATACTTTTGGATGGGAGCTTCTTTTTTAACCTATTTCGGTGCCACGATATTTATCTCACTTTTTTTTAATTATATCGCATTTGAGCTTCCGTTATGGGTGTATGATTTTTTTGCTTCATTAGATCTTTTGATATTCGCTATCGCTAAATTATTTTTATTGTATGGAGCATATTTATTGGCTCGGAACAGATCTTCCCATTTAATTTTGAATGTGAAATGAGCGATGATAAGGTTTTTTTCATGATCGCTTTAGGCACTTTTGGAATGATTGTGATGGTCATTGCAATTATTGTGTTTGTGATCTTGTATCAACGTAAAATGTTTGCCAAACAGAATGAGATCTTACAAATAGAGACTTCCAAACAAAAGGAATTGGTCAATGCTGTTCTGACAGCCAAAGAAATGGAGCAAAAGAGAATTGCCCAGGAATTACACGATGAAATAGGTTCATCGATCAATGCGGTTAAAATGTCACTGATCAAAATGAAAATGGATGAAGACCACAAATCAAGTCTAAGTTCAGAATTATTGCAGATCAGTAAAAATGTTCGGAGGATTTCAAATGAGTTGATGCCCTCTGTTCTTGAAGAATTAGGCTTTCACCAAGCAATTGAGCATTTACTTAAAAAATTTCAGATCACATCAGGCTTGGAAATTCGATTGAACTATGAGCAAGAAATGCCTTTTGCGCTGAATAAAGGAACCCAATTATCCCTTTATAGGATCATTCAGGAATTGGTTAACAATATCATTAAGTATGCGGAAGCTACTAAAATTGAGGTGATCATTAGTCATCATTCCGATCAACTTGAATTAAGGATCATTGATGATGGCATTGGTTTTATTCCGGATCAGGATAGTTTAACCAAAGGAGATTCACTGGGTTTAAAAAATATCAAAAGTCGCATACAGCAAATAGATGGAGAAGATTCCTATTCGAATGTCGACCCACGAGGAACAGAAGTGAAAATTTTGATTAAAAGAAATGATTAAAGTAGGGATTGCAGAAGACCAGGAGATCTTTAGAAAAGGACTCCGAATGTTATTGGATAGCTTCGAGAATATAAGTGTCATTCATGAGGCTGAAAATGGACAGATTTTGTTAGATATGATAGAATCAGACACCCCTGACGTTGTCATTCTTGATTATAGTATGCCTGTGCTCGGGGGAATCCCCACGGCCAAAAGGATACGTGATGTCTATCCAACTACCAAGATCATTATTCTTTCTATGTACGATGAAGAGGAATTCATTGAGAATGCGATTGAAAATGGCGTCAATTGTTATTTGTCTAAAGATGATGATCTCAATGAACTTGAGTCTGCTATAAAAGGGGTTATGACGAATCACTATTATCTGAACGACCGCCTTTCCAAATTATTCATCAATGGACTCATGAAGAAGGGGAAGATGGATCCCAGATTTAATGCCGGAACAGTAGAGTTTTCTGAGGATGAAATGAAGGTTCTTGAATTGATCAGTCAGGAAAAAACAACCCAGGATATCGCTGATATTGTCAATAAAAGCACCAGAACTGTTGAGAAATACCGTACAAGAATGATGGAGAAGGTAGGGGCACATAATAGTGTTGGACTTATCATGTACGCGGTGAAACATAAGATCTTAAGTCTGGATTAAATCAAAAGTTAAAGGTTGAAATTCCATTTATTGAATGTTCCGGCTCTTTTGCTGAATTAATTTTTTATCAGTGTGTTAGGCATGTAGTTTCGTGTAAAGGTCTTCGGATCAATTACCTACACAAAACACTGGATCATGCAAAAAATACTACTTGAATTAATCTTAATTCTTTTCTGCTCGTTTGTCTCTCTTGGACAAAAATATTACACATTGAATTCTGGAAACTTCAATAATACCACGGACGTTTGGTCATTGGACGGAGTGACACCTTGCGGTTGTTTTCCAGGAAACAACTTGATCGCTGATTCCCTGATCATTGATCACACGATCAATTTGACAGCGAATCTTACCGCTGCCTCATTAAGTAAGATCCAAATTCATAACGGGGGAAGTTTATCCAATAGTTCGTTTGATCTGACCATTGATAATTCGATCGTATTATCCCATGGTTCGGTGAATCTTCGTAAATTATATATTGGTACCGGTGGCAGTTTTAGCATTGAAAACAGTTCCCTGATCATTAGCGCAAGTATGGACATATATGGTTCCTTCCTGGCAACCTTTTCGAACGTAACTGTGATCAACGGCAATATTCAGATCTATCCGACTGGCTCATTCATTATATCCGATAATTCAAGAATCCATTTTCAAATGGGAAATTTTAAAAATGAAGGCTACACCAGTATTTGTTCTATTTGCTGCATTTCCTTCGATAAGGGAAATGTTTTAAATGAGAGCACCGGAACATTTACCGGTGGGGGTACGGTCAATTCTTCACTTGGAAACATTAAAAATTATGGGATCTGGGATCCATTAATCACGTATTGTACTTCCGGAAATGACGTAGGGATGGTCAGTCCTGAAAATTGCATTCTGGCGAATGAAATATGCACTTATGCACCTTTACCAGTAGAGTTATTGGATTTCAAAGGATATCCAACGGACCATGCGAACATACTGTTATGGGAAACGGCATCAGAATTTAATACCGCATCTTATAAACTTGTCCGCTCCATAGATGGAAGCGTTTGGACAGAATTAGTGGAGGTGTTCGCGAATACTGGAAGTCAGGAAGTAAATAATTACTCCTATACGGATAATGCGATTGGAGTAGGGACTACCTATTACCGTTTGGTCAAAATAAGTGTCAATGGTACGCAGGAAGTACTTGAAACGATCAGTATAACCAATGATTTCGCAGAGCAATTAACGATTTATCCAAATCCTTCTAAAGGAGAAGTGACAGTGCGCGTAAGTGAAAAGGCGAAGATTGAAAGATTATTGATTTATGACGCAACCGGACGTTTCATTGAAGAAATTGATTTAACTGAGAACGTTTATTTTTCATTCGAACTTCCAAAGGATAAAGGAATATACTTTTTACATGTTTTCGGACTCGATTTTAATGAACTTCAAACAGTTATCAAAGAGTGATAAATCCAATGTAAAAAAGGAAGGGGATGGATTTGGGGATGTTTTATCAGATTTTTATAAAAAATGCGGGGTGACTATTGCAATATTAAAATTAAGTCTTACTTTTGTATCCGCTTTTAACGAAAAGCATTACACAATTTCTGAATTCAGCTTTCGCTGATAGGGATACGAAGAAAATTGGTTTGGTAGTTCAGTTGGTTAGAATACATGCCTGTCACGCATGGGGTCGCGGGTTCGAGTCCCGTCCAGACCGCGAACGTTAAAGCTAAAGCCTCCTTATTGGAGGCTTTTTTTATGCCCTAAAGTCACAATATCAATGTTTTCAGGCGTTTTCGAGATATTCTAAAAAGGTCAAAGAGTTCAAATAATATCAATTCAATTCAAAGTTCTCGTGAACAAATCGGTGAACAAAAATAATTTCGCCAAATTTGTTCACCGAGCAACGCTACAAGCATTGCTATTACTGAGATTGATGGATTTGTCACTTCATTTGACATCACGTGTTCACAATAGTTATTCATCAAATTCAGTGAACAATGGAAAACCAAAAGTACTCTGTCCAGTTCTGGTTAAACCACAACAGACAAAAAGACAATCTGTCGAAACTATACATTCGAATTGTAGTTGACGGCAAACGCGCAGAAATCGCTACCACTCATTTTATTGCCAGGGAGAATTGGGATCACAACAAAGGCAAAGTAAAGCACAAAGCTAAGTTCGCCATTCTGATCAATGGATTCATAGATCATGCTACCAATGAGATTAAAAAACACTTTCTTTTGCACGCAGCCAATGGCGAAACAATCACCTCACAAAAACTAAAAGACCTGTATTGTGGGAAGAAGGAACGGATCACTCCGAAAACAATCCTGGACGCTTTTGAATACCACTCTGTTAAAATGCAGGAAAAGATTAAAGCAGGCAAGGTGGCCAAAACTACTTTGGCAAAGTACGATTACTGTCAAACCAAAGTCGAGAACTTCCTCAAACACAAATTCAAAAAGACTGACCTTCCCCTGGAAGAGCTCTCATTGAAATTCGTCACAGAATTCGAACATTACCTTCTTGTCAATGAAGGAATGCAAACCAATTCCGCGCACAAATACATCACCAACTTGAAGCGAATCATGAATGTGGCTGTAAGCTTAGAATGGATCCCGAAGAACCCATTCGACAATTTTCGATGTACTTATACCAATCCGGAGCGCGAGATCCTAACACAAGCTGAACTTGACACTATGCAATACTTGAACATCGAAATGCCACGACTAGCCATGGTACGAGATGTATTCTTGTTCTGTTGTTATACCGGATTCGCTTACTCAGACATCTACAAATTTGAACGAAATGCTTTATCGATTGGAATTGATGGAGAATACTGGCTGTCAACGATCAGACAGAAAACGGGTACACGAGAAAGTGTTCCTTTACTTCCCTTACCCATGGATATCATTAACCGTTACAAAGATCATCCTGAATGTGTGAAGTACAATAAGTTGTTACCAGTGAATAGTAATCAGAAATACAATGCGTATCTGAAGGAAATAGCTGACCTCTGTGGCATTAAAAAGAATCTGACGTCACATATGGCCAGACATACATTTGCAACCACTGTAACGCTTTCAAATGGAGTTCCACTGGAAACAGTATCACGTATGCTCGGACACACGAAAATTTCCACTACTCAGATCTATGCAAAGGTGTTAGATGATAAAGTGAGCTCAGACATGAAAGATCTTCGCGAAAAGTTGTCGGGTTCATCAACTAATTTGAAAAAAGTTAGCAGGACGTAAAATGGTTACGTTCTGAATAAACAATATTTGTTTACATCAGATTTAACCATGGAATATTACGTAAATGCGACTAGAGAATTATGCGAGGAACTGGAACTA
>SBFR01000254.1 GCA_006227105.1 Bacteroidota bacterium | reverse complement strand
GTAAAAACCAGACTGAACATAGCAAAAGAAAAAAGTACTTTTTTAATCATGTTTATTGTTTTAGCGGGTTATTAAAGTTGAAATTATGGGAAAACTATCCCTTTGTATTTAATTGGATCTGCGTAAGGGATCCTTGCATTATACTTTTGATTTATTGCTCGAATATATTCATTTGCCAAAAGCGCATTTCCTCTTGGATTTAAGCGCAAACCATCAAGTGAGTAGGCTCCTCCTGAAACAAATTGAGCGTTTAAGGATACTCCGTTGTATACTATTCCGGTGCTTATAGACTTATAGAAATAATCTTCTCGAACCACTGCAAAACCTTTCGAATTTGCCATGTTTACTAATGATTCATTGTATCCCTCAACTGCTGTTCTGATCTCTTGTTGTTCATCCAGTGTTAAAATGAATTCATCTCTTAGCGGGAACACCGAGCCCATTTTATGACACTTAACGCTATCCAGTGGTACATTTAATAATAACAATTCACCTGGAACCATCTGTCTTACACCAAAAACCCCTGCATTTGGATCTTCGATCATAAAGGCATTTTTACCCACCACAAAGTTGATCCCGATCGGATTATAAATCTGATTCAGAGACTCCGCGCTTTCGGCGTCAAGATCAAGACCATCATATGGAATCGTTGTAAAATAAGGCATGGTCATCACATCCGGAATTGTAGCAACGACGGCCTTTGCCCCTTTACTTTCCACAAGATCCATTAATTCCTGAACGCTTCCACTGAACCCTGTTCCAGCAGGTCCATTTACAGGAGCAAGGCTGCCTGAAGAAGCTCCTTTTCTGGCATAATCCAACACCTCATCTATACCTACTTGAACTGAGCAGAAAGTCATATTCGTTGCTGATAAGTCTGATAAGATGGAAGAAGATGTAGAGGATGCCATTCTTGCAAAAAATGGATTATGTGTTCCATTCATGGGATCTCCGTATGAAGCATCATTCAATTTCAGAGAAGACAGGAATGGAATCCCAAAGTTTCTATTGGTCGACGAATAAACATTATTGAGAACACTAACATCCCCAGAAGATCCAACTCTTACCGGTGACAAAGAAGTGGTGCCATTACAGTCGGTTTTGAAACCAAGCTCCAATACTGATGCCCCTGTTAAACTCCAACCAATACTGGAAGATGAAACAGATGGGTGAACCATTGATGACCCTCCGGCCATTTCGAATTGCGCGCTCAGGATCGCCGCCAATGAATTTTGTTGGCCCTCATTGGTAAGCGCATCGTGCATGTATCCCCCGGTTGAAGAACCCCCAATTGCAACGTACGTAGCAACGTTCGCATCTCCTGAATTCCATTCCGTAGTGGTTTCTTTTGGTTTGCAGGAATACGTAACTGCAAGTGTGCCAAAAACAATTATCCAGTTTGTTCTCATGTTAAAACTTATAACGAAGTGCAAATCCCGGAGCCACAACATTTGTCGTGAATTTTCCGGTTAGGTTAGTTTCTAAATTGTGATCCCATCTTTCTACATGGGTATATAACAATGAAAGGTCAATATCGAAATGCTCATGAAGATTCAATGAAAGACCGCCCGTATAACTTATTCTATCGGCATCCGGTGTTTCAGGAGTAACATACCCATTTTGAACAGGAGTCATACCATAAGCCAAACCTAATCTCACAGAGAGCAGGTCGCTTACCTTATATTGACCTCCCAAACGAAATGCAAAGGTGTTCTCATAATTCCTTGCAGATCTTGTATCTTCCAATGATTCCGTATTATTTACATAATCAAACGCAAGTGTATCGTAAGCGCTCCAGCCGATGTAATTGATGTCGGCAGCAATTGATAAATTTTCACTTGCCATGAATGCAGCACCCAAAGTGATCACTTGTGGTAATGGTAGCTCAGAGGAAAAACTTCCATTTGGAAAATTGGGCGCCAAGGCTTCAGGCACCGTAAATTCAGCTGTACCATCAGCAACCCCCATAGTTACCTTAGATCGATATGTTAATCCAAAGCTCATCTTTTCACTTGCTTTGAAATACACCCCAGCGTTTACCCCCATACCGCTCGCTGACGCTGAAAGTTCCGCATGAGAATACTCTCCATTTTGATCAATGACCGGAATATCTTTTTGAAGATTCACCCTTCCAATGCAATAAACAAATCCGGCACCAATACCCAATTTGTCATTGAGCTGATACGAAATCGTAGGTTGCACAAAAATGGACATCAGCTCCAGTCTGGTCAAGGCAAATCTCCCTACCCAACCATCTTCGTATTGAATGGTGCTTCCAAAAGGAGTATAGATCCCTATGCCATATGAAAGTGCTTCGACTTTTTTGTTTCTAAACAGCGCGTATACTGAAAAGGGTTTTCCCATTGGAGAGTTTGTTCTCCCTGTAACACCCGTACTGTCTTCTTCAAACAAAGTGTTGCCAAAAACAGGAGTCATGGCTATTTCAATAGATCCTTTTTCTAAAAAGGAAGCCGCACCCGGATTAAAGAATACAGTACTCGCATCCTGAGGAAGGGCAGTGCCTGCACTTGCCATGCCTTGTTGTTTCTGTCCCTGAAAATTTACCTGATAACCCTGGGAAAATGAGGTTGTACATATTCCTGAAGTCAGGAACATTAAAAAGATCTTTTTCAATTGAGTAGCGTTCATGTTTGTTGAATAGCAACTTGCGCAACGAAAGATACTCATTTTCCAATAACCTCCAAATGTTGCCCACTACAACTTGAGGCCATTTTCCTTCTTTTTGTGACGCTTTTCTAAAAGCCAGTTATTGAGATAAAAACATCCGACTGCGCTTCCTGATCCGATCAATGCTCCAAACAAAACATCCGAAGGATAGTGGACCCCAAGGTGCATTCTGGAATAACCCACTGCTCCCGCCCAAAGATGAGCTGGAACGATAACATACCATTTAGGAACAGCAAGACTTAAAGATGTGGCCGTGCTGAAAGCCATCGATGTATGTCCTGATGGAAATGAGGGACTTCCTGCAGGTGAAAGCTTCACAATATCCGGATAAGTAACAAAAGGCCTGTCTCTTTTAATACTATACTTCAAGCCCGTTGTTATTATGGTCGACACCACTAAAGAGCCTCCTATGTATAACCCTTTATTGATCAATGAGCTGTCTTTTTTTATTAATCCAGCAATAAGAAAGCAGCTCGGAACCGCTAAACTTACCGGTGAATCAGAATTGGTAATTACGATAAAGGTCTGGTCCAGCTTGGTATTTCTGTCAACATTGATCTTTCTGAGCAGATCGATATCCGAGTTCTGTGCTATCAGATTAGTCGATAGTAAAAGGACAAAGATCAATCGAAGGTACTTCATCATTTATTTCCCGATACAGAATTTACTGAAGATATTGCCTAGAAGGTCATCTGTAGAAATATCTCCTGTTATCGAGCCCAAATGAAACATTGCCTGACGTATATCCATCGCCACAAAATCGCCGGTTACTCCGCTGACCAAACCATTCTGTGCTTTTGTTAAAGCATCTCTGGTGCGCAGCAATGCCTCGTAATGACG
>SBFR01000064.1 GCA_006227105.1 Bacteroidota bacterium | reverse complement strand
TAACGGAGTATCACGACGGGATCTTATTGTATGAAGTAATGACTGACATGGTTTGGAATAAAGCTGTTAAAGACACTTCTGGATTAAGAGTTTACTTCGAGAACAATAATAAAAACTACATGTGGACTAAGAGAGTTGATGCTGTGGTATACGAATGTGCGTCATCTGATATCGCTAAGCGCGTAGCAAAAATGATCACAAATGATACGATCAACTCGAAGCATGTGCTGGATGAGATCAACAAAGAAAGTGAATTGAATCTACGAGTTAGAACCAACAAATTTGTCATCGAATCGACACCTTACCTTCAAAACATTAAATTAACTGAGGGCATTATTGCTCCATATGAATTTGAAGGAAAGTGGTACGTTCTTGATGTAAATGAAATTTTGGAGCCAAGAACCAAGATGTTCAATGAGGCCAAAGGTGCTGCCACAAGTGATTATCAAAATTATCTTGAAGCGAAATGGCTTGAAGACCTTTCAAAAAAACATACGGTGAAGATCAATTATGACGTTTTATATTCACTCGGTAAATAATACATTTAAAAGGATTAAACAGGCTGCCATTCTGGTCAGCCTGTTTTCTTTTTTTGTTACCTCAGGATGTTCTGATCAGGACGTTGTAGTTGCATCGGTGAATGACCACGAATTAACCATGAAACAGGCTGAACATCTTATGGATGCTCTTGGTTACGATATCAATAAAAAGGAAGATTGGAAAACATTCCTTGAATCGTGGACAACGAACGAAGCCTATCGTCAGGAACTCATGGAGACTGATGTAAAACGGTCAGAAATTGTTTCATTAAAAGGGAAAAACTTTGAAGGAGAGCTTTCTCGATTTTATTTGGAGGAGAGAGAGATCAGCAAAAAACTGGACACAACAATAACTGAAAAGGAACTAAAGGATCATTACGCTAAAAACAAAGATCAATTTTCATTGCAGGATTACCTTGTAAAAGCCCTTTACATTAAAATTCCGAAGGGAATTGAGGTGGAATCAAAACTCAAGGAAAGTTACCTGTTAAAAAATGATAAAGATTTGACCAAAGTGAATTCTTATGCTAAACTTTATGCTGAGGATTTTTACTTCGACGATGCTCAATGGATTTACTTCAATGATCTTGTCAAAGACATTCCATTGAAGGAATATAACAGAGACAATCTGATACTGAACAGAACTAAGACATACTTCAGTGATCAGGAGTTTACTTATTTTGTAAACATTCTCGACTATAGAGTGAAAGATGAGGTCCCTCCATTTGATTTTTTAAAGGATCAAATTAGAGAGATCATTCTTGCAAAGCGCATCAGTACTTTGAGAGAACAGATCGAAAATGATATTAAACAACGAGTGAATAAAAAACATGATATTCAGATTCATTACAATTATTAGTCTTTTTTCATTGCCATTTATTACGAATGGTCAGGAAAAGCAAGTTATCGATAAGATCGTTGCTCAAGTTGGAGATTATATCATCCTGCTTTCAGATCTTCAGGGACAAAAGATCCAGGCGATTCAGGCAGGGATGACTGTAACAAAGGAGATGGACTGCGAAGTTCTGGAGGAAATGATGTATCAGCAATTACTTTTGAATCAGGCCAAATTAGACAGTATCGTAGTACAGGACCAACAGGTGGATGCTGAGATGGAAAACCGTCTTCGTGTATTGGAACAGCAAATGGGCGGTCGCGAAAAACTTGAGCAGTTTTATGGAAAAACTGTCACTCAGATTAAAGAAGAATTCAGAGAAATCATTCGAGACAGATTATTGGCAGAAGAAATGGAACGAACCATTACTGCTGACGTAACGGTAACCCCAAAAGAAGTAAAAGAATTCTACGCAACGATTCCTAAAGACTCCATCCCGTTGATCAATGCTCAGTTGAGCTTTCAGCAGATCGTGCACTACCCTGAAATCACGAAAGCAGATAAAAAACTGGCTTACGACAAACTAGCAGATATCAGAGCCGGAATATTATCAGGCAAAAGTTTCGATACACAGGCAAGGATCCATTCAATGGACCCTGGAAGTGCGTCTCAAGGAGGAAGACTGAATGCATCACGAGGCATGATGGTACCTCAGTTTGAAGCTGCTGCATTTTCCATGGAGATCAATGAAATTTCAGACATTTTTGAAACTTCATATGGCTATCACATCTTGAAATTACTGGACAGAAAAGGTGACGATTACATATGTCAGCATATTCTGATCATTCCTGAATTCAGCAACGATGCTCTTGAGAGATCCGCTTTGATCATGGACACTTGTTACAATATGCTGAAGCAAAACCTGATCACCTGGGAAGATGCAGTAAAGCGATTCTCTAATGATGAAAGTACCAAGCAAAATAAAGGTATCATCACTAATCCGATTACAGGAGAACAAACGTGGGATATGGAAGACTTGAACCAAGTGGATCAGGAAATCTTCTTACTAACAGATAATATGGAAAAAGGAGACATCTCCTACCCTAACATCTATGTCAATATTTTCGATAGAAAACAGGGAATTCGTGTTGTTCGTTTGATGGACCGTAAGCCACCACATGTCGCAAATTTAACTGACGATTACGCTCTGATCAAAAGGGCTGCTGAGAACGACAAAAAACAAAAGACGATCAATAAATGGATCGATTCCAAGATCCAAAATGCGTATATACGAATAGATGAAAGCTATCTCAACTGCGACTTTAAAAATCAATGGGTAAAGAAATAGTTTGTTATATTTAACTTCCTAAGAAATTCATATGTCAGACAAAGAAGCTGTTGATCAGTTAGTTGATCATTATCGCCAATTAAAGAATGAGATCCATAAGGTCATTGTTGGACAGGATGAAGTAGTTGATCAGGTATTGATCTCAATATTTTCGAGAGGTCATTGCTTACTTGTAGGTGTTCCGGGACTAGCAAAAACATTACTTGTAAATACTATCTCTCAGACATTAGGTTTAAGTTTTAACCGAATTCAGTTCACTCCTGACCTGATGCCTTCAGATATAATTGGATCTGAGATCCTGGACGAAACGAGAAACTTCAAGTTCATCAAAGGGCCATTGTTTTCAAATATCATTTTAGCGGATGAGATCAATAGAACTCCACCTAAAACACAATCTGCACTTTTGGAAGCAATGCAAGAAAGATCGGTTACAGCTGCCGGGAACAATTATCCTTTACCAACTCCTTTCTTTGTATTGGCTACTCAAAACCCGATCGAACAGGAAGGAACTTATCCTTTACCAGAAGCACAGTTAGACCGATTCATGTTTAACATTTGGGTAGATTACCCTAGTTACAACGAAGAATTGGCTATCGTTAAAGCAACAACATCTGATCTTTCAATTCAATTGAATCACATTTTAAATGCGGAACAAATTCTGAAATATCAAGAGGTTATTCGACGCATACCTGTTGCTGATAATGTACTGGAATACGCTGTGAAATTAGTAGGAAAGACAAGATATACCTCTGAATTCGCTCCACAGCTAACGAAAGATTTTATTTCATGGGGAGCCGGACCCAGAGCTTCTCA
>SBFR01000226.1 GCA_006227105.1 Bacteroidota bacterium | reverse complement strand
AAAAATATAGTGAACAGTCCCCCGAAAGGAGGACTGTTCTTGTTTTATATTAATATCTTTTCAAGATGAAACTCAGAATTCTTTTTTTCGCTTTACTGTCTTCTTTGCCAATGTTTGGCCAAATGAGGTTGTTGGATAGTGTAGAAGTCAACAAGATTAATTTAGAGAAATACCTCATTGTTAATTACAGTCAGACGGAGGAAATCGAAGTAGTTCCTGGACAGAAAATCTTTATAGATTTTACATTGTCTGATGTGCCTCTAGTGTACGATTCAGTGATCTATGAATGGGGTGGAGTAAGATTAGGCTCTAAAGAATTGGTTCCTTTCGAAATTGTAGCTGATGACAATGAGAATAGTGTATCAGTTTATGTGACGGAAGGGAAAAAAGAAGTAAATCTTCGTTCTGGTGCGAAAGGATTTGATCTGAAACAAAAGGTAACTCCAAATGAACCTTGGTTCTCTTCAGATAAACTTGTATTTGGTATTTTGACTGTATTGTTGGCTTTGGTGTTCTATACATCCTCCTTGCAAAACAAATTCTGGAAGAAGTTCTACATGATCGTTCCTTCACTCCTGCTTTGTTACTTGCTGCCTGCATTATTTAATTCTTTGGGTATTATTTCCAAAGATTATTCATCGTTGTACAATGTGGCTAAAGACTATCTGCTTCCTGCAGCATTGATTTTAATGACCATAGGTATTGACTTCAAAGCGGTTGTGAATCTTGGTCCTAAAGCGATCATTATGTTTCTTACAGCGACTGTTGGGATTATTCTTGGAGGCCCGGTGGCAATCCTTGTCTTTTCCTGGATCGACCCGAGCGTGGTAGGAGGAGAAGGTTATGATGCAGCTTGGCGAGGCTTTTCAACTTTAGCTGGTAGTTGGATTGGTGGTGGAGCCAATCAGGCAGCTATGCTTGAAACGTACAAGTACAATCCTGATCTATATGGAAAGATGGTTACAGTTGATATTGTTGTAGCAAATCTCTGGATGGCCTTTTTGCTATGGGGAGCGGCAAGAACCGAAAAGTTTGATAAATGGTTGAAGGCAGATACATCGAGTATTGAAGAATTAAAACAAAAAGTGAGTAATTACCAATTGTCTATCGCAAGAAATCCAAGCTTAACTGATTATATGGTTATTCTGGGTGTTGCCTTCGGAATCGTATCTGTTTCGCATTTCTTTGGGGAGGATCTGGCCATATTTTTTGAAAACAGTTTCGGTCCTGAGTCACCATTTGCTTCATCCTTCTTTTGGCTTGTGGTCATTTCAACAACCGGAGGTTTGTTGTTGTCATTGACAAAACTAAGATCATATGAAGGAGCCGGCGCATCAAAATTGGGGAGTGTTTTTATCTACATACTTGTTGCAACGATAGGAATGAAGATGGAGCTACATGAAGCGATCAAGGAACCAATGTTGATCGTTGTGGGGATTGTTTGGATGTTGGTTCATGTTGGTATTTTATTCCTTGTAGGAAAATTGATCAGGGCACCATTTTTCTTTATTGCTGTGGGGTCGAAAGCAAACGTTGGAGGAGCCGCATCAGCACCGATCGTTGCAGCGGCTTTTCACCCTTCACTTGCTTCTGTAGGAGCAATTCTTGCCGTTTTGGGGTATGCATTGGGAACATACGGGGCAATTATTTCCGCGGAGTTGATGAGGTTCGTTGCGCCTTAAGACTTGTTAATGATAACTACTTTTTAGGGCTTTTTGATCAAGCTGAAGTTTAAGGATCTAGGCTTTCCTTTTTCGAAGCCGGTAACGTCAACTTTCATCATTCGAGAGGAGAGCAATTGATACTCAATTTTATTTGGGAAATCGTGCTTTGGGTTTACGAATACCCAAGTGCTGTCCGTAAATAGACTCAACATAAAGTCAACGGATTGCTCATTGTTCTGATCTGGAGCTAAGGCCGAATACACCCAATCTTTACCATTATAACGAAGGGATAACTTTTCCTCATATGAGATCGAATCATTTTCTCTCCAGGTTCCAGTGCCTGACCAAAGTTGGGCATTCTTTTTTGTCCAGGTTTCAGTAAAAGAGGATGATTCGGACGATGTTTCCCATGTCCCCTCCCAGTTTTTAAAGTTAGGAACAGCCGAGTTGTTGCTACATCCTGCGATCAAAAAAATAATTGCTAATAAACCGATGGGTTTCATCCGATCAGATCCATGGATTGCAACTGAACAAGATTTGCGTAATCACCTTTCGCCGCGATCAGCGAATCATGACTTCCTGCTTCTGTGATCTCTCCATTTTTGATCACCAGAATTTTATCGGCTTCTCTGATGGTAGATAATCGGTGAGCAATGACAATTGACGTACGACCTTTCATTAGATTGTCTAAGGCACTTTGAACCAGCTTTTCAGACTCTGAGTCCAATGCACTTGTTGCTTCATCCAGAATCAAGATTTTTGGATCTTTAATAATAGCTCTGGCGATGGCAATACGTTGCTTTTGACCACCGGAAAGTTGGATTCCTCGATCACCGACTTCAGTATCCAATCCATTAGGGAACTTTTCAATGAATTCCCAGGCATTCGCTTTTTTCGCGGCTTCAATGATCTCTTCTTCGCTAGAATCTGGTTGGCCAAAGAGAATATTTTCTCGAATTGATCCACTAAATAGGATGACGTCCTGTGGTACGATGGCCATTTGCTTCCTCAGGTGTTCAAGCTCGATTTCTCCGGCAGAGACATTATCAAATAATATGACACCTTTATTTGCCTCGTAATAACTTAAGATCAATGAGGCAATGGTAGATTTACCTGATCCAGATGATCCCACTAGAGCAATTGTTTCACCTGACTCAGCAGTGAAACTAATATCCTTCAGAACTTCGATGTCCTTACGTTGCGGATAAGAGAAATTGACATTTTCAAAGGCGATCTTTCCGCTTAATTGAGGAGTTTTACTACCATGATGAGATTCAAGCTCTGTGTACTCATGAATAATGTTCATCAAGTTTTCAGTTGCGCCAATTGCCTTTTGTATTCCAGCATACAACTCAGGGACAGAACCTACAGAGGCTCCCATCATCATAGTGAACATAATGAACTGAAAGAATCCTTCAGAATTTAATTCTGGGTTTGTTCCCATTGTCATCAGAAGTCCTTGCCATATAATGAAGACTATAGCTCCGAACAGACAGAAAATAATGAAAGAAACAAAGATCCCTCTCCAAATACCACTTTTGACATTCAGATCTCGAATCTCTTGAGATGATTTTTTGTATTTACTTAAAAGAAAAATCTCATTGGTAAAGGACTTTACATTGCTTATCCCGGTTAGTGCCTCTTCTATAATTGAGTTGGATTCGGCTGAAAAATCTTGAGCTTGTTTCGATAGTTTACGAATGAAGCGACCAAAAAAGACCGCGATCAAGGCCATTACAGGAACTGTACCTAGCATGATCAATGCGAGCTTCCATGAGATAAAGAATAGAAATGCGATACTTCCAATGATAATCACGACTTGTCTGAAGAATTCAGCAATCGTCGTCTTTAAGGTATCCTGTATCTGAGTAATATCCGAAGA
>SBFR01000206.1 GCA_006227105.1 Bacteroidota bacterium | reverse complement strand
TTTGAATATTTTTGTTCGCGGGCAAAATTGGAAATTTCATATTGCTCATAGCCGTTCTGGCTCATTAATTCGATCATACGATCGAACTGTACGCTCTGGATTTCTTCTCCTGCAGGATGGATCTTTCCTTTTTTTACCCAGTTATTCAGCGCAGTCCCTTCTTCAATGGTCAGACAATAGGCTGAAATATGATCTATAGAAAGGTCAAACACCATTTGCAGATGATTTTCCCAATCCGCTAAACTTAGGTTGGGAAGTCCGTAGATAAGGTCGATCGTGATGTTTGTAAAATCAGCTTTTTGCGCCCATTCAACAGCCTGTTTGGATTGCTCAGCAGTATGCGATCGATTCATCCATTCGAGATCCTGTTCACGAAACGATTGGATTCCGATGCTCAATCGATTGACTCCTACCTTTCGCCAGACTTTCAACGAATCAGGTGAAATGTCGTCCGGATTTGCCTCCAGAGTTATTTCAGCATCATTTGTCACCGCGTAACTGGAATAGATCGCTTGAAGGATGAGCTCGAGTTCTTGAACTGTGAGAAGACTTGGTGTACCTCCTCCAAAATAGATCGTTTCGATTGATTCACCGGAGATTTCATTCCTTCGGGTTGTGATCTCTTTGGTGATCATATTGATCATTCGATCTCTATATCCTGAGAAAGTGGTACTGAAATGAAAGTCACAGTACGAACATTTTTTTCTGCAAAAAGGAATATGGACATAAATGCCTGCCATGTTGCAAAGATAAGGTCTTTGATTCCTTAGAGGTCACGAAATTGATTTGTTAAAAAAATGAAATGGTTGGAGAAGCAAGCAATAATTAATTATATTTCGATGAACAACGATAGATCGCATGAACGATTTCAGTCATAATAAGGAAGAATTAAATAGAGAATTGGAACGGTTCATTCAAACATTGAATGAAGTGTTGCCTCGCTATTCTTCTTTGTTGAAGAAAACGAATGTGACCAAGGAGGAGCTTGCTGAATTGGGAGAGATCGAACATTTTTTGATCGGTATGAATTATCAGATCTCTGAGATCAAGGAGCGTATTGAGCAGGATCTTTTTGGCCATACGTTGGACACCTACTATAAATTGAAACGGTTAGCCGAGTTTGGTGACACCGAAGCCCAGAAAAAAATGGAGCGCTTGCGGTTGGTGTTCGAGGAATACCTTCGAAAAGGAAATATTGTAAATTACAACTGAATAAAAAGGCCGCAATCGCGGCCTTTCTTATTTAATTTTTCAAAAGTGTCTTCATGTTCACCTTCTGATCGATCATGGAATGCAATTGATCCACTGAAATGCGGATCTGTTCCATCGTATCTCTGTCTCTGATCGTTATGGTATTATCTTCAAGTGTCTGATGATCTACTGTCACTGAATATGGAGTTCCAATTGCATCTTGTCTTCTGTAGCGTTTACCGATCGAGTCTTTTTCATCGTATTGACACTGGAAATCAAACTTTAGTTCATCAATGATCTCTCTTGCTTTTTCAGGTAGGCCATCTTTTTTCGTCAATGGCATAATAGCAACCTTATATGGAGCAAGGGCAGGAGGGATTGAAAGAACTGCTCTTTCACTTCCATCTTCCAGTTTTTCATTCTTGAATGCTGAGCTCAATACGGCCAGGAACATTCTGTCAAGTCCTACTGAAGTCTCTACTACATAAGGCACATAGTTTTGGTTCAGCTCTGGATCAAAATATTGCAGTTTTTTACCGGAATGATATTCGTGTTGTTTTAAATCGAAATCCGTTCGAGAGTGAATTCCTTCCAGCTCCTTGAAGCCCATTGGAAAATCAAATTCGATATCGCAAGCTGCGTTTGCATAATGTGCAAGCTTGATGTGATCGTGGAAACGATAAAGATTATCTCCTAAACCAAGCGCTTTGTGCCACTTAGCACGAGTTTCTTTCCAGTATTCGTACCACTTCATTTCTTCTCCCGGACGACAGAAGAATTGCATTTCCATCTGCTCGAATTCACGCATACGGAAGATGAATTGTCTTGCTACGATCTCATTTCTGAACGCTTTACCGATCTGTGCAATTCCAAATGGGATCTTCATACGTCCCGATTTTTGAACATTCAGGAAATTAACAAAGATACCTTGAGCAGTTTCAGGTCTCAAATATATCGTCGCTGCATCTCCGGCTACCGAACCTAATTCTGTGGAGAACATCAAATTGAACTGTCTTACTTCCGTCCAGTTCTTCGAACCCGAGATCGGACAAGCGATCTCCAGATCTACGATCAGATTGTATACCCCTTCAAGATCATTGTTCTCTAAAGTCTCACGCATTCTGTCCTCGATACTTTTAATCTTGTCCAGGTTGCGCAATACGTTCGGATTGGTATTGCGGAATTGTTCCTCATCGAAAGAAGGACCAAATTTCTTTTGTCCTTTTTCAACTTCTTTATCGATCTTCTGACGAATCTTTTCGATGTGTTCTTCGATCAATACATCAGCTCTGTATCTCTTTTTGGAATCTTTATTGTCGATCAAAGGATCATTAAAGGCATCAACGTGACCAGATGCTTTCCAGGTAGTAGGATGCATGAAGATCGCAGCATCGATACCAACGATGTTTTCGTGCATTTGTACCATCGCTTTCCACCAGTACGACTTGATGTTGTTCTTCAATTCAGAACCCAACTGTCCATAATCATAGGTAGCAGCTAAACCATCATAGATCTCTGATGACGGAAAAACAAATCCGTATTCCTTTGCGTGGGAGATAACCTCCTTTAATTTGTCCTCTTTTTGTTCCATGGGCACAAAAGTAATTGGTAATTCGAAATCTCTATTCGAGATCAGGAAATTATAATTGAGAATTGATCGTTTCGATATAGTTCAGGATCTTTTCTTTCCCGAAAGCTGACTCGCTTGAAGTAGTAAACAAAGGAGGAAGTGCCTCCCAATATTTAAGCATTTCCTTTTTATACTTGGCGAGATTCTTCTGTAGGGCCGAACTCGACAATTTATCGATCTTGGTGAATACCATTGAGAAAGGAATACCTTGTTCTCCACACCAGTTCATGAATTCAAGATCTATCTTTTGTGGTTCCAGTCGACAATCGAGCAGTACGAATACGTTCACAAGAGACTCTCGTTGAGTCAGGTATTCCGCAATGAATTTCTCCCACTTGTATCGTGAAGTTTTAGATGCTTTTGCATATCCATAACCAGGAAGATCGACAATGTACCATTCGCCGTTGATCAGGAAATGATTGATCAATTGCGTTTTACCTGGCTTTCCGGATGTTTTGGCCAGTCCCTTTTTCTCAGTAAGCATATTGATCAAAGAGGATTTTCCAACATTCGATCGACCAATGAACGCGTATTCAGGTCGTCCATCACTTGGACATTTCTTGTGATCTTCATTCGAGATGACGAAAACGGCTTCTTTGATCTTCATTCTTTCAGTACTTAAAATTTACCTCTGAGGTTCTTCCCAGGAACCTTTATGGTGTCGTTCACTTCAATTTTCTTTGAAAATATCCATACTCCACCTTTCACTTTACCCTTGACGATCAAATTGACCTCATCCTTCATTGAGTATTTTAATGCTGTGATCAAAGCACCATCTTCAAGCGCCATCTTTAATGGAAACTCAATGGTGGATTCTCTGTTGGCTTTCATTTTTGCCTTTTTCTCCAATGAAAGGATACCCATGTATTGGTCTTCCAAGTAGACTTCTACTTTGGATTTTTTCAATTTCACACCAAACCAATTCGGGTTATATACTTTTACACCAGCATTGAACTTGATTTCATTGCCTTCTCTTCCTTCCATTTTGAATCCTTCTGAACCTCTGAATTCCGGAGCTTTAAGTGCACAAGATTGTATCAACAACAATAGGGGTAATACCCACCTCAATGTTTTCATTATTTCGATAATTCTGTAAAGTGCTTGTAGAAATATGGAATTGTTTCGATCCCTCTGTAGAAATTGAATAATCCGTAATGTTCGTTCGGAGAATGGATCGCATCGCTATCCAAACCGAATCCCATTAGGATGGTTTTCAATCCAAGAACTTTCTCAAACATTGCCACGATCGGAATACTTCCTCCACTTCTTACCGGAATAGGTTTAACACCGAATGTTTCTTCATAGGCCATGGATGCGGCTTTGTAAGCAATGGAATCAATTGGGGTAACCGCGGCTTCTCCACCGTGGTGAGGAGTCACTTTCACTTTTGTTCCTTTAGGTGCGATCGATGTAAAGTGATCCATGAACAATTTGGTGATCTCGTTTGGATCCTGATCTGGAACCAAGCGCATAGAGATCTTTGCATAGGCTTTTGAAGCGATCACCGTCTTGGCGCCTTCGCCGATATATCCACCCCAGATACCATTCACATCAAGTGTTGGGCGGATAGAACCTCTCTCCATAGTTGAATAACCTTTCTCACCATAAGTATCTTCAATATCGAGTGCCTTGCAGTAAGCTTCATGGGAAAATGGTGCTTTAGCCATTTCTGCTCTTTCCTCATCAGAAAGTTCGATCACTTTATCATAAAAACCTGGGATGGTAATTCTGTTGTTTTCATCGTGCAACGAAGCGATCATCTTTGTGAGGATATTGATCGGGTTAGCCACACAACCTCCGTACAATCCTGAATGAAGGTCTCTGTTTGGTCCGGTTACTTCAACTTCAACATAGGATAAGCCTCTTAATCCTGTAGTAACTGAAGGAACGTCATTGGCAAGCATTCCGGTATCAGAAACCAAAATAATATCTGCTTTTAATCTTTCAACGTTATTCAGAGCAAACTCTTCCAGGTTATCACTTCCAACTTCTTCTTCACCTTCGATCATGAACTTAACATTACATGGCAATTCACCAGATCTCATCATCGCTTCAACCGCCTTAACATGCATGAACATTTGTCCCTTGTCATCACAAGCACCTCGAGCAAAGATGGCACCATCGGGGTGGATGTCAGTCTTTTTAATTACCGGATCAAAAGGAGGATTCGTCCAAAGATCGATTGGATCAGCCGGTTGAACATCATAATGACCATAAACCAAAACTGTTGGTAATGATGGATCAATGATCTTCTCACCATATACGATTGGATGACCTTTTGTAGGACAAACTTCTACTTTGTCCAATCCTAGTGCAGTAAATTGTTCGGCAATCAAGTGAGCTGTCTTTTCTACATCTTTGGCATAAGCCGGATCGGCTGAAATAGAAGGAATCCTTAAGAGATCTAAAAGTTCGTTCAAGAACTTTTCTTTATGAGAGGAGATATAGTTTTGTGTATTGTTCATTTGTGATATTTTTTCGAAGAATTCCAAAAATCGTAATTATTCTTTAAAAAATTGGTGAGATTCTAATTTTTACTGAACTTCGTGCAACCTTAACGGGACTTTACTTGTCTTAGCAATATAAATTACTTCAAACGCATATGAAGAACATACTTTTCATCGCATCTATTTTATTAGGTATTAATGGGTTAAATGCTCAGATCACAGTTACAAATACTCAAACACCGAACTCTCTGGTACAGAATGTTCTTTTGGGTTTTGGTGTAACTGCGTCAAACATTACAGTAAATGGTAGTCCAGTTAACGCAGGAAATGTTCAAGGGAATATAGCCTATTTCAGTGCTGCCGGTACAACATTCCCAATTCCTTCTGGAGTTCTTTTGACGACGGGAAATGCTGCGGCTGCGGTTGGACCAAATACTTCAGGTTCCTTTACGAACAATGTACCAGCAACACCAAATGTTTCTGGTGATCCACATTTGAATGCAATTGCAAACAGTGGTGTGACCAACGGAACTGTATTAGAATTTGATTTTATTCCGGCTGGTGACACGATTTCTTTCAACTACGTTTTTGGATCGGATGAATATCCAGAGTTTTCGCCGTCATCATTTAATGATGCATTTGGATTCTTCCTTTGGGGTCCTGGTATTAGTGGACCTTTCACTTTAGGTGGTTATCCTGCGGGTGGAACAAACCTGGCAATTATCCCTGGAACTTCTACACCAGTTACCATTAATAACCTTGGTCCAGGTGCTGGTCAATACCCTCAGTATTATGTAAACAATTTGTCCGGAGCAGGATATGGTACGGCAATTCAATATGATGGTACTACAACTGTGTTGTCGTGTAATGCGTCTGTACAATGTGGTCAAACGTATCATATCAAGTTAGCGATTTCGAATGTAGGTGACCAGTCGTATGATTCTGGTGTTTTCTTGCAAGCGAATTCATTCAGCTCAGATGCTGTGCAGGTTGCGGTGGCAACTGTCTCTGGTGACACAAGTGTTTATGAAGGATGTTCCGAAGCAAATTTGATGTTCATTCGACCTCAAACTCAGCTAGGTGATACATTGATCATTAATTATGAAATTGGTGGAACTGCGATCGAAGGAACAGATTACAACAATCTTCCTAATCCAATTACCTTCCTTCCGGGAGAAGATACTATTGTATTGACAATTACCCCAACTGCTGATGGGTTCCCTGATAATTTTGAATATGTAACGATCACCGCAACGACCATTTCGGGATGTGGAGACACGATTGTTTCTACTGGTACTCTTTATATTCTTGATTCTATTCCTATCCCGATAACTGAGACAGATCCAACAGTGCTCTGTGCGACAGATTCAGTTCTTGTTTCTGCGACAGCAACTGGTCTCTTCGGACCGTTTACGTATGCCTGGGAAGGTGGTCAAACAGGTACCACTGCTTATTTCCCTACCATACAGGGAGTAATGCAAGGAACGGTTGATTATCTGGTAACAGCGACTAACTCTTGCGGTTATTCAAGTACGGATACAGTTACCATCACTTTGAATCAAACCTTGATGGTAGATACTTTATACTCATTCCCAGCAACTTGTGATCCGATCGGAGCTGTTTCTGCTGTGATAAGTGGAGCCACAGGTGTTCCAAATTACGAATGGCATGGACCAAATGATCCGAACAGTGCAGCATTCATTAATGCATCCGTGTGGCAAAATTTATCTTCTGGATGGTATTATTTCACGGTAGAGGATGATGTATGTTCGGCAAATGATTCTGTATTTGTTGATATCTTGAATCCTCCAATGGCAGCATTTACTGCGACACCGGATAATGGATGTACACCTCTCGATGTTTTATTCCAGAACAATAGTCAGAATGCTTCGAATTTCCAATGGGATTTTGGAAATGGAAATACTGTAAACGTTGGAAATATGGATCCTCAGACTCAAACATATACAAACAGTGCAGTTGTGAGATTGATCGCAAGCGAAGGGAACTGTGCAGATACTACTTACGCAACGATCACAATCAGCATTTGCGGTTGTACAGATCCACTTGCAGTGAACTACGATCCAACGGCCAACGTAGATAATGGAAGTTGTTTGTATCCTGCTCCTACAGTTTATGTGCCGAACGTGTTCACTCCAAATAATGATGGTGACAATGACTTGTTCTTCCTTACAACAACGAATTCGACGAATATTGAACTTACGATCATCAATAGATGGGGTAACGTTGTGTTTGAAAAGAGTGGAGTTAATCCAGCTTGGGATGGTAAAACTCAGAATGGAGGTCAGGCAGATGACGGTGTTTACTTCTATAAATATAGAGTAGATGGGTTACAGGAAGAATATCTTGAAGGACATGGTTTCCTTCAGCTGATAAGAGATTAACCCCGATCGCTACAAATGAAAAAGAGGGAGGAGGTCAGAAATGGCCTCCTTTTTTAATACAGGAAATTATTGTAGGGATAGCGAACCTTAAAGATCTCTTTAACTTCTTCGTAAATGATTTGCTTTAATTCTTCGATATTCTCTTTGTTGGTTGCAGAGATGAAAACACATTTGGTATGACCCATTTTTGCCATCCAGGTTTTTTTCAATTCTTCAAGCGTAAATAGGTCCTCTTCCTCTTCTTCCGAATTTTCGGTAGGATGATAAGCGTCAATTTTATTGAAAACGAGAATCGTAGGCTTGTCTTTATTGTCCAGTTCAACCAGGGTTTCATTTACCACATTGTAATGATCCTCAAAGTTAGGATGAGAAATATCCAATACATGAACCAATAAGTCAGCTTCCCTTACCTCGTCAAGAGTTGATTTGAACGATTCGACCAATTGCGGCGGTAATTTTCGGATAAAACCAACAGTGTCTGTAAGTAAAAAGGGCAAGTTGTCTACCACTACTTTTCGCACGGTAGTGTCCAGAGTAGCGAACAATTTATTTTCAGCGAACACATCACTTTTAGACAGAAGGTTCATTAATGTACTTTTCCCAACATTCGTATATCCAACAAGAGCGACACGGACCAGCTGACCTCGATTACTTCGTTGAACCGCCATTTGCTTGTCGATCTCCTTCAAACGTTCTTTCATCAACGCTATGCGTGTCTGAATGATCCTTCTGTCTGTTTCAATTTGAGATTCTCCAGGTCCCCGTAAACCGATTCCCCCTTTCTGTCGTTCAAGGTGGGTCCACATTCGTGTAAGACGCGGTAACATGTATTGCAACTGGGCAAGTTCGACCTGTGTTTTTGCATGCGAGGTTCTTGCACGGCTTGCAAAAATGTCAAGGATCAAAATGTTCCTGTCCAGAATTTTACATTGCAGTTCTCGTTCAATATTTCGTAGTTGTGAAGGTGACAATTCATCATCAAAAATCACCAACTCAACATCGTTTGATTGTATGTAATCTTTGATCTCATCCAGTTTTCCTGTCCCTACATACGTTCTTGGATTTGGATAAGGTATTTTTTGAAGGAACTTTTTCACTGTGATTGCTCCGGCGGTTTCAGCTAGAAACTCTAGCTCATCGATGTATTCATTCGCAATATCTTCATTGATATCTGAATTGATCACACCTACTAATACACAGGTTTCCTCTTTTGCGTCTACAGTAACGTGTCCTTGCATTTTATTTCCTTAATTCAATGGTGTATTCCGCAACCTCATCTATTTTCCCTTGAGAAGACAGAATTTCTTTCATTGGCGGCATTCCATTTCGTCCTTCATTTAGCACCTTTTTGACTTCTTCAATAGTCAATCCAGACGTTGAAAGATCGAAAGCTCCAGATAATCCAAGTTTTCCATCTGAACCATGGCAAGAAGCACAGTTCTCCAGATAAATTTCTTGTCCGGTAAGTTCTTCTTCGGGCAGATCAGGGTTAGTCTTTTCAGATTCACCACAACTGCTCAACAAAGCAATTCCGACTACGATCAGAACCAGCTTGCTCCCAAAGCAACTCTGAATGGCCATGGAATGAAAATTAAGACAAGGAATAATCCTATGGTGAAATAAATAAGAGTTTTCTTATGTTTTTTAACCGGGTCATCGATTCTCTTAGCCAAAGAATAACCTAAAGTAACAAATACAATAGCTAGGATCATTCCTACTAAATGCTCTAATCCATAAAAACGAAACTGAGTGATCTGCATCCAGTTTTCGCTGAAATTTACTTTCCCTGATGTGAAATAAAGGGCCAATCCCAACACCAACTGAATGTGAAACATTACCATAGTGAAAAGGGTCACCATTTTATCTTTTTTCGAGTAACTTCCGGATCGAACTCCTGAAAAGGCATTGTAGATCGCAAAGATCAATAGCAACAAAGCGACCCAACGTAAACCTGAATGTGCATGTACCAACATAGCTTCAATTTTAATTGACACAAAAATACCAAAAGAAATCGGTAAAGCAGGGACCAAACTGTTTGGTTTTAATTAATTTCGAGCCGTACAGAATTACCGGAGAATTATATGAGATCTATTATTGTTCTAGTCACTTTGATCCCTTTTTATTTCCTTGGCCAATACAGGCCAACGAACGGAGTTACTGACTCAAAAGCAGGATATATTGCACTTAAAAATGCGGAAGTTGTTGTAAGCCCGGATAAAACAATTAAAAATGCGACTATCCTTATAAAGGGTGAAAGCATCGTAGATGTAGGCATACTTGTAAATATTCCAGCAGGCACGAAGGAGATCGACTGTTCTGATCTAGTTATTTTGCCAGGATTTATCGAATTGAATAGTGATTTGGGGCTTCCAAAGCCATCATCCATTGGAGGTTACAATTTTAGACCTCAGTTGGAGTCGAATAAAAAAGGAGCGTACTACTGGAATGAGTCAGTGCATCCGGAAGTAAATGCTTCCGATAGCTATGACATCGACACAAAAAGGGTCGAGGAGCTTATTAAATTCGGAATCACTTTTACCTTAACTCATCATCAGGATGGTATTTTTAGGGGTACGGGCGCCTTGGTTTCATTAGGTATGGAGGACGTGAACAGACAAATGATCCAACCAAAAGCGGCACAGGTCATTTCTTTTCAAAAAGGATCTTCCAAACAAACGTATCCTTCCTCTCAGATGGGAAGCATTGCTTTGATCCGCCAGTTTTTATATGATGTGAAATGGTATTCAGACGGTAATTCAAAGGAAACCGATCTTTCAATTGAAGCTTATCTAGCTCAGGATTCCCTTCCAATCTTGTTTGAAACAAAGGACAAATGGGAAATCCTGAGAGCAGAAAAAATTGCGAAAGAATTTGGGTTATCGTTCAATTACTATGGTTCAGGGAATGAATACATGGCACATGATCAATTGAATCAAGTAAATGGGTTTGTGATCCTTCCATTGAATTTCCCCGAAGCGTATGAAGTAAGAGATCCATATGTGGCAAGACAGATTCCTCTTTCTGACCTTAAGCATTGGGAAATGGCACCTTCTAACCCTCATGTCATGAAGACCGAAGGTGTAGACTTTTGTTTTACAAGTAGTGGGTTGAAGACCAGTGATCAGTTCTGGAAAAATCTGAACATGACAATGCAACGAGGCCTCTCAAAGCAAGATGTGTTGGCTGCATTGACGGTTAATCCGGCAAAATTACTTGGAGTCGAAAAGAAGTTAGGAACACTTGAAAAAGGGAAACTGGCAAGCTTCAGTATTTATTCTGCAGATCCTTTTGCAGGAGGAAAACTTCTTGAGGTTTGGACAATAGGTGAACAGAAAGTGCTAAGTAGGGCTCCAGAGCAAGATATTCTGGGGAAATATACGATCAACGTAGACGGAAAAAGATACCCTCTTGAAATTGCTGGTTCAAAAGAAAAGCCTGACTCAAAGGTATCTGTGATCAAGGATGTTAAAGATGAAAAGACAGGGTTGACTAAAAAGGATACCTTGCAGGTGAAAGCCTTTACTCAACTGATCGGGAATGATCTTACCCTTCAATTTTATGTCGATGATGAAAACTTCAAGGGAAGTATGAGTCTTCATGGAAAGGTGAACATGAGAGTGGGAGTACTTTTTGGTGATGCTTCTCTTCCGGACGGAAGATGGGTTCAGTGGTCGGCAGTAAAGAGCGATAAGGTTAAAGAAAACAAGCAAGAACCAAAAAATCCTGAAATCGACACTTTGATCTGTCAACGGATCTGGTACCCGCACATGGCGTATGGATTTGATACCAAACCGACTTCAGAAACGATCGTAATTCGAAATGCTCAGTTGTGGACCAATGAGGAACAAGGTGTGATCAAGGACGGAACTGTCATTGTTCAGGACGGGAAAATAACATTTGTTGGACAAGGTGGCTTTACCATTCCGACAGGAGCACGAGTAATTGATGCAAAAGGCAAACATGTCACACCAGGTATCATTGATGAACATTCTCACATCGCCATTTCGAAAGGGGTGAATGAAGGAGGACAATCAATTTCGGCTGAGGTTAGTATTGGAGATGTAGTTAACCCGGATGATATCAATATTTACCGTCAGCTTTCTGGAGGTGTTACAGCAGCACAATTGCTACATGGTTCTGCAAATCCGGTAGGTGGGCAAAGTGCCCTGATCAAATTGAAGTGGGGCGCCACACCTGAGGAAATGCTGATCGACAATGCTCCAAAATTCATCAAGTTTGCGCTGGGTGAAAATGTGAAACAAGCGAATTGGGGTGATTTTAATACAGTTCGTTTTCCTCAGACAAGAATGGGGGTTGAGCAAGTGTACTACGATGGCTTTCACAGAGCACAGGAATACATGGAGGCTTGGGAACAATTCAAGTCTGACGAAAAAGGCAAAGTGAAGCAACCACGTAAAGATCTTGAACTTGAGGTTTTGGCGGAGATCCTTCGATCAGAACGCTTTATCAGTTGTCACTCTTATGTGCAATCGGAGATCAATATGTTGATGAAAGTTGCTGATTCAATGGGATTCAAAGTGAATACCTTCACTCATATCCTTGAAGGATATAAAGTGGCCGATAAAATGCTAGCGCATGGAGTTGGGGCTTCTACATTCTCAGACTGGTGGGCATATAAGTATGAGGTGAACGATGCGATTCCTTATAACGCTTCTTTGATGAATGAAATGGGATTGGTGGTAGCCATCAATTCTGATGATGCTGAAATGGGAAGGAGATTGAATCAAGAAGCTGCAAAAGGAATAAAATATGGAGGGATGACTGAAGTAGAAGCGTTGAAAATGGTAACATTAAATCCTGCAAAGCTCCTTCATCTGGATGATCGAATGGGAAGTTTGAAGGTCGGGAAGGATGCAGATCTAGTTATCTGGTCCGACAATCCATTGAGTATTCAAGCAAAGGCTGAGATGACGATTATCGATGGAACGGTAATGTTCGACGCTCAGAAAGATAAGGAACTTCAGGTGGTCAATCGACAAGAAAAGGCAAGGATCATCAGTAAAATGCTTGAGTCAAATGATAAGGGAGAACCATCGAAACCTTTCTTGAAGAAAAAAGCAAAGCATTTTCATTGTGACACAATGGGAGAAGAAGGATCAGAAGGAGAAAACCAACATTAAGAAATTATGAAATTGAGATTTGGAATAGTTTGTTTTTCGCTGCTGGCAACGTTTTTCGCGCAGGCACAGGATCAAAAGAGCATCTTACTGATCAACGGATTTCTTCACAAAGGAAATGGCGAAATTCTGGAAACAGCATTAATTGGTGTTAGATCTGGAAAGATCGAAATGGTTAGAAATTCACTGGCGACTTCATACAAAAGAGAAGAGTGGGATACCATAATTGATCTTCAGGGTAAACACATTTATCCTGGATTTATCGCTCCCAACTCTACGCTAGGTTTGACAGAGATTGATGCAGTCAGAGCGACAAGAGATTTTGATGAGGTTGGGATATATAATCCACATGTCCGCTCTCAGATTGCCTTCAACGTGGAATCGAAAGTAATTTCAACGGTTAGGACGAATGGTGTATTGATTTGTCAGACTACTCCGAGAGGAGGAAGTATCAGCGGTACATCTGCTATCATGTTGATGGATGGTTGGAACTGGGAGGACGCAACAGTCAGTTCTGATGATGGAATCCATGTGAATTGGCCTTCTAGTACTGAAGGAGGAGGTTGGTGGGCTGAGCCATCACCCAAAAAGAGGAATGAAAAATACGAAGATCAAAAAGCGGAATTGATCAATTTCTTTTCAGATGCAAAAGCATACTGTGATGGAGGTAAAAAAGTGGATTTGGATCTAAGGTTCAATGCTATGAGGGATTGTTTCAAAGGAGAAAAGAGAGTCTACTTTCATGCGAATGATGTGCAGCAGCTCCTGGATGTGATCGATTTCGTAAGAAAATTTGAATTGCCATTTCCGGTGATCGTTGGTGGATACGACAGTCACTTGATCGCAGACCGATTAAAGGAAGATAAGATCCCTGTGATGATCGGAAGAGTTCATAGTCTTCCTGAATATGAAGAAGATCCAGTTGATCAGCCATTTGCGCTTGCCGCTCAACTTCACGCTGCAGGAGTAAAGTTCTGCATTCAAAATTCAGGTGATATGGAGGCAATGAATGCAAGGAATTTACCATTTCAGGCAGGTACATGTATTGCATACGGATTGCCTGCTGAAGAAGCAGTTAAATCACTTACGTTAAATACTGCAGAGATCATAGGGATCAATAAAGATTACGGAAGCGTTGAGGAAGGAAAATCAGCAACACTTTTTGTTTCGGATGGGGATGCTTTAGACATGCGCTCAAACAATGTTACACTAGCGTTGATCAATGGCAAGTTCATGTCGCTTGACAACAGTCAAAAACAATTGTACGAGAAGTACCACAATAAATACCAGAAAAAATAAAAGAGCCCGAAAGGGCTCTTTTGCTATTCTTTGATGAGGTGTTTGACCTTCTTATTTGTTCCGTCGCTTATCTCAATAAGATAACTTCCAGCCCTCATATTGCCTAGATCAAGGACATATGAGCCATTTTCCAGTTTAAATGATTCGATCACTCTTCCTGTCATGTCCATTAAGTTTCCTGAGAGGCCAATCCCCAGGTGAGCTGTCTGAATCGTACAAGAGGTATTCGCCGGATTTGGGAATACGTTAAATGTGAAATCCTGAATGTCTGCAATTCCAAGATTTACGTTAAAGGCATTAGAAGTGTACACACACCCAAAGCTATCTGTCAATGTAACTGTATAAGCACCCGGATCATTGGCCACAATCGTATCATTATCCGCACCGGCGATCTCATTTCCATTCAGTGACCATTGGATTGAATAATCAACTTGAGAATTACTGATCACTAGAGAGGAGTTCGCAGATAGTTGAATCGAAGGGGTATAATTCGGATTACAATATACTGCGGTGATCGTATCAGAAAAACTAACACATCCGAATTCGTTAACTGCCACTACGTAATAAACTCCTGATTGAAAAACAGGGTGTTCATTGGTTGTCGACCAACCGATGGGGCTACCATTGAAATACCATTGGTATCCATATCCCAGGTCAGGAGTAGTCAAGACATTTGTAGTAGTGTTGTAGCTTACGACAGGTACTGGTGGATATCCATATACATGCACTGTATCTTCAGAAACAACCACTGGAGATGGGTTGATGGTTTGATTGGTTACTGTGTAATTGATGTTTGCACTTGATCCTGAATCACCTCCAGATGTGGCACAACCTGTACATCCTGTCAGCATTACCGTATGTTGTCCCATATAGTCATCGGCCCCTAACAAGACTTCTCCAAAGCTATCATCGGCTTCGTAAACATGAAGGGTGTAAGTATTGGCCGGGTCTAATAGTATACTGGTAGTCCAGCTTACCGGAGGATTTTGATCTCCTATTATACTGGAATTGTAAATTGGTGTGCCATTCTCTCTCAGCACCCAATAGGTATCGGCATTGTCGTAAGAGGGAAAGCCTGCACCATAGTTTGTCATGGAATTAACTGTAATTCCCGTAAAGGTATAAACCTGAATTACGTCAAGATTATCGTAAGCTTCATAGTGTACAACATAATCTCCGGGAGCAGTGTACACCTGTGGGGCAGGATTTTCAGATGTTGAAATATTCCCGTTCCCAAAATCCCATGAATAGGATAGAAGACCTGGATTATTATTTTCAAATTCAACTGTAATAGGAGAACATCCGGCAGCACCAATCATGGTAAAACCATCATTGGTGGTAGATACGTTACTTGGCAGTATTTCCATATAAATCTGGAAAACAAATGGGTATCCAGAAACAACAGTAAGATCAGCAAGAACAGTTACATCGACCAAGTATTGACCGGCCAATAAAGGCGTTCCACTAATATTGACACAACCATATTGACTTACCTGAGGGTTATAATTGCATCCGTTTGCGTCATTGTTACATTGCCAGGAGAGTCCAACCGGAAGTGCAACGGAAAGAATCTTGAAATTAGTGAAGTCATAACCTAATGTATCAAGCGGCATAACGAAGGTAATATCAGTATCATAGGGTTGACCGACATACCCTGTAGGTAACGTATCAGGATAGATTCCTACTGCAGTTTGAGTATAATCTATGTTACAGATCTGACCAGTTAGCTGAAAAAATGGGGTGAATAGTAGAAAAAGTAGTAGTTTTTTCATGGTATTTCATTGTTGTTTCGTTGCCAAATGTAAGAGAAAACGGCCTAATCAGCATAAGTTGATCTGTATTTTGAGATTTTTTTGAGGTTGTTCTTTCCATTGTTTTTTGCTAATTTTGATTCATTATAAATAACAAAAATCAATATTATGGCATTCGAATTACCAAATCTACCATACGCATATGATGCGTTGGAACCGTACATTGATGCAAGAACAATGGAGATCCATCATACTAAGCACCATAATGCATATACAACAAACTTAAATGCTGCTATTGCAGGTACTGATCTTGAAGGAAAATCAATTGAAGAAATCATGTTGGTTTGTAAGGATAAACCTGCAGTTCGTAACAACGGTGGTGGTTTCTGGAATCACTGTTTATTCTGGGAAGTAATGGGTCCAAACAAAGGAGGTCTTCCTACAGGAGATCTTGCAGTAGCGATCAACGAGGCTTTTGGATCATTTGACAGTTTCAAAGAAGAATTTTCAAAAGCAGCTGCTACTCGATTTGGTTCAGGATGGGCTTGGCTGTGTGTAACAAACGGAAAATTGGAAGTTTGTTCAACGCCGAATCAGGATAATCCGCTAATGGGAGAAGGTTGTCAAGGTACTCCAATTCTTGGACTTGACGTTTGGGAACATGCATACTATTTGTTGTACCAAAACAGAAGACCTGACTATGTAAATGCTTTCTTCAATGTGATCAACTGGGATGTTGTAGCAAAGAAATACGCTGAAGCGAAATAAGAATTACTTTTTATTTGAAAAGGGGAGTGAAAGCTTCCCTTTTTTTTTGAGTTCATGTATCGAAACCAGAAGGCAGATCAACCAAATAGACATATAAGGGACAATATATCTTTCTTCATTTAAGCGTTGGAAAAACACCAAGTACAGAATCGACAGTAAGCTCGCCAAAGCAAACATTTTTAACTGGATCGGAGTGCGAAGAAATAAGATGAAGAATGATGAAACAACACCAGTGATCAGGAGTAAAAAGGAAATAATTTTCAGGATTTGAATAACAATAGAATTTTTCCAGGCTGATTGGAAGACATGAAGATTCATCATTGATGATGCGAACATGCGATATGCACTTTTTACCGGTGTTAACACGTAGTAATCAACAAAATAATCCTTCGTCAATTGTTGTCGACTCTTTTGAATTTCTTGAATTAATTCTGATTCGCCTTTAATTCTCGTTTTGACTGTGAAAGGTTTTGTCAATTTTCTTTGTTCAAACCTGTACATCTGATAAGACTGAAAGAGATGAGTAATCTCACCTCTAAACTTTTCCGGCACATTTCTCAAAGCCAAATGCCTGGTGGTTTGTGTTGTATCTTTCGAAAGAATACCGATCGTCTGATGAAAACGATCGCTTCTAAATTCCCAAACTTTAAATAATTCGGTCATTTCCTTATGAGGCTCCCTGTATTCATTGTTGTTTTTATTGGAATAAATCGGATGCAATGATATGTTTTTGGTGGCGTTGGTCGCTTTAATCATCCAAAAGCCGAGTGGTAAAATGGCAAGTAGAGCCATCCAAATTGATTTACGATCGTAAACGATCAGGAACACAACAAGAACCAGATACAATGGGATTAGTTGAGGTCTGATTAAGAGTAAAAAAGATAAACATACCGTAAGGTAAACTTTTGCTCGTCTCAGGTTAATATTGAGAAAGAAGTACAGTGCCAGAAGTACAAAAAATGGTATGACCGACTCGGTTAGTGTATAATAAGTGAATCCATGGTATGAAGGAATTACTGTATAAATCAGTATACTGATAATCCCTAATCGATGAGAAATTGTGATTTGAAAGATGATTAAATAGAGTAGATAAAGACTCAATGAAAATGAAAGAATCTGAAATAGTTTCAATACCAAATATGGTTGGCTTGAACTAATGATTTGGCAAGAAAGAAAAATCAAGCCATAACCTGGAGTTCTTGTGTAATCTGTGTTTTTAAGATCACCACCAGACCAGACTCCGGTGTTAAAAAATGACCTTGGAGGCTGCAAATAACTATATTCATCTGCTGTGGTAATGAGTCCATTCGAAGATGGACGTCTACCATCAAGATAATTGAGATTTATTTCGTTAAGCACAACTACTGCGACAGTGCACAGAAATATCAGAATGAAAAGAAGATTTCTTTTGGTCACGGGTTTTGTTCAAAAGCAGGCATATTTACCGCTTCCACTGCTTTCACTTCTGGGGCTACTTTCTTTACAGCTTCTTCCAGTCCGGCTTTAAGGGTCATGAGGCTCATTGAGCAATCGCTACAAGCTCCAAGTAATCTCACCTTTACGATAGCGTCATCGGTAATTTCCACCAGCTCCATGTCTCCTCCATCTGCATGTAAGAACGGTCTTAGCTGCTCCAATGATGAATTGATCTTCTCTGCTAACTCCTCTTTATTAATGCTCATTTCGCCGCTTGTAGATTTTTTGCAATGCTGATTTCTTCAACTTGCTTTACAAATTTACGAACTAATTCTTCAAAGGCCTCAGAAACAGGGGTTTTTTCTTGGAATACGGCTGGCCTTCCGACGTCACCTGCTTCGCGAACACTTTGAACCAGAGGTATGTGACCAAGGAATGGAACCTTCATGCCTTCAGCCAGATTCTTAGCACCATCACGGCCGAAAATGTAGTATTTATTTTCAGGCAACTCAGCAGGGGTGAACCACGCCATGTTTTCCACAAGTCCTACAATCGGTACTTTCATGCCATCCATTTTAAACATGTTAATTCCCCTTCTTGCATCTGCCAAAGCAACTTCTTGTGGTGTGCTAACAATTACAACTCCGTCAAGTGGAACTGTTTGAACTAATGAAAGATGGATATCACCTGTACCTGGAGGAAGATCGATCAAAAGATAATCGAGCTCTCCCCAATAGGTATCAGTAAACATTTGAGTCAGTGCTTTTGCAGCCATTGGACCTCTCCAAACAACTGCATTATCTTGATCAGTAAAGAAGCCTATAGACAGCAATTGGAGCCCCTGACTTTGAACAGGTACAATTTTATTTTCACCGTCCATTTCTTTCATTGACGGTCTTTCTCCGACCACATCAAACATTGTCGGCATGGACGGACCATAGATATCGGCATCAATTATTCCTACAGAGTAGCCTGCTTTGACAAGACCACCGGCAAGGTTAGCGGTTACGGTAGATTTTCCTACACCCCCTTTCCCTGATGCAATTGCAATAATGTTTTTGACTTCAGGTAAAATTTTACGATGAGCTTTTTTCGCTTCTGCCGGGATCGCTTTTACTGTTGACACAATCGAGATGTCCTTTCCAAACACTCTCCTCAAATTGAATTCCACAGCTTCTTGCATTCTTTTTCTGGCATGCAACGCTGGATTAGAGACGTGAACGGTAAGTTGAACTGAATTTTCCCCAATCTGGAGGTCTTCAACAAGATTAAGGGTAACGATATCTTTTTTCAGATCAGGTTCAAGAATACCACCTAAAACCTCAAGCACATTTTCTCTGTTCAACTCCATGGAACAAAATTAATAATAGCTGACGGTTAAACCTAGATCAAAAGAAGAGTTGATCTTACTTTTGGATCGGTTTGAAAGATTTAATTGATTTTGCCATGAGCTCAATGATCACTTTTTCGTAACCTTCGTCTCGGCTACGGAGCTCATAAGTAACTCCGTCTATCGTTTTTTGACCATAAACATGGTATGAGCGGTGTTCAACACCAACTGATTTTGCGGCTTTTTTAGAACCCTTGACAAGTAGCGTTTGCTCGTAGAGAATAAGATCCTTTTCATTGATCAAATAATTGATCTTCACAAAGTCATACTCTTTCAATTCTTTTTTCTTCACTTCGACAAGGTCATTGTAATCACCGTAATCTTCAATATGTAACTGAAAATTTGGTCCAACAAGGATGTCCCATTTAAAGTCTCCATCTGCGTGAATGATTTCCGGTTTAGTGGCTGCACCAATATTTGCCGTTTCATCTGGCAACATGATCATTGCATTGATACCATATGAGGAGAGGGATACTCCTTTGAAATCGTAGTAATCCTCATTAAGGGTAAATTCTTCTTTTTCCTCTGATTTTTCTTCGCTTCCTCCGCAAGAAGAAAGCAGCGTTAAACCAATGAATAATGCTAGTGATACAGCTTTGAACGGGACAGTGAAAAAAGTATATTTCTTGGTGGCCATTATGAAAATTACTTGACGCAAATATACACAATTTTAATTCGGATTTTGAAACAAAATACAGCGATCTTTGTTTACCGATTAGGATTTGATTTAAAACATGGCTGAGTACAAAATAAGTGATCTTGAAACTCTAACTGGGATCAAAGCACATACCATAAGAATATGGGAAAAACGCTATGGTCTAATTAGTCCTGACCGCACTGAAACAAAGATCAGAATGTATTCTGATCAAGAACTTGTACAATTACTGAATGTAGCTCTTCTGAATAAGCACGGTTACAAGATCTCGAAGATTGCCAACATGTCTTCTAGTGAAATAGGAGAACATGTTCAAAAACTTGAATCTAACGAAGATGAGGATGTGAGCATGGAAAGACTGATCCTCTCAATGGTTGAGATTGATGAACCGCTTTTTTCCAAAACACTGAACTCACTGATCGAAAAAAAAGGTCTGGAAAAAACCTTTACTGAAACGATCATTCATTTTTTAGACAGGATTGGCATCATGTGGCAAGTTGGTTCGATCACTCCAGCCCAAGAGCATTTTATGTCAAATTTGATTCGACAGAAAGTGATTTCAGCGATAGATGCCCTAAGTGGTGAGAAAACATCAACCCAAAGTGTATTACTCTATCTTCCTGAGCATGAATGGCACGAGTTGAGCCTGTTGTTTTATCAATTTGTTCTTAGAAAAAGAGGGATTAAAACCTACTATTTAGGACAGAGTGTACCATATGACTCCATTGTATCATGCTTTGGACAGTTGAAACCGGATGTGATAGTGACATCATGGTTAACATCTGTTGATCCAACTTTTATGGTACAATATTTCAAGAACTTGAAAAAGGATCTGAATAACGCTCCTATTCTTGTTGGGGGATTCCAAATGAATAAAAATCGTGAACTTATCGGTGATCTTGTGTCTGAGATCAAAACGATAGAAGATCTAATTAAGGGTATTAGTCACCTAAAATAATCCCCTTTTGACCTATTTCGGGAATAAATTTCATTTTCTCTTTTGAAATGGTTTCCGGCAAGAAGACAAACTTCTTATCGTAAAGATCATCATTTACCCAAAAGCTAACCCAATATTCATTTGCAAGACCAAACACTTCTTCCATGATCGGTTCAATTTTGGCAGCCTCATTTGGAAGTAAAACCTCCAGAGAATGCCTTAATGTAGAAGTTCTGATCTTTTCGCCCGTATTGACATTTTCTCCGTAACCTGTGCTATTGATAATAATCCCTTCCATTATATCATCTCGCAGGTTTAACAAATACGCATAATACATTGTCTCGTTAAGCTCATTTGTCTCTTCAATGATCGCAACAGCGACTTTCTCTACTTTTGGACCGGTTAAACCTTCTCGCATGGGATATCTTCTAGTTTGCCAGTCTCCTTCCTATCTTTAAATACGTAAAAAGATCTTCAGGATGACCGACTTTGTTATTTAATTCGGATCTTTTTTCGGGTGAAACTTTCGTTCCTTCCGGGATCACAAAGTTATCCATTCGGTCCATTCCTAAACGCACGATCACTAAATTTTCTTTTGGTAAGCTCATGATGTATTGTCCTTTGATTCCTCTACAGTAGGCAATGTTTTCTAATGGGTCTTTATAGATCCAGATATGAAGACCATAGCGCTGATTTTTTATTCCTTCATCCGTATCCATTGGGGCTAAACTTACCAGTTCCTCCATATACCATTCAGGAATGATCTGTCGACCGTTTATTTGGCCCTTGTTCAGAATCAGCTTTCCCAGCTTACCAAAATCACGTGCAGTAGAGTATAGACAGCAGAAAGCCTTTTCATCTCCATTTTCTTTATCTAAGCTCCAGTATGCTTCATGTTCAGCACCCATTGGCTTCCAAAGTTTTTCCTGTAAATAATCAGACAATCCCATCCCCGTGGCTTTTTCTACAATAAATCCAAGTACTTGTGAATTCCCACTTTGGTAGTTGAACAATTTACCAGATTCCGAGATTCTTTTTTGTCTGTGAACCAATCCATAAAGGTCAGATCCATAGTAAGATTCTGCGTTTTCGGATAGAGGGTCTTTGGAGCTCTCTTTCCAGTCCAATCCGGAGGCCATCAACAAAAGATCTCTGATAGTTATTTTCTCTTTTCCATGAGTATCGAAGTCGGGGAGATAATTCACTGCAGGTTCATCTAAACTTTTGATCTTTCCTTCATCTATAGCAATGCCGACCAGTAAAGCAACAACGGTTTTTGCCGCAGAAAATGAATTGGAAACCGTATTTGCGTCATGTTCATCCCAATAATTTTCAGCGATGAGACTATCTCCTCTAAAAACAAGAAATGCTTTTGTTTTAAGTGATTTGAGAAAATTTAATTCTTCAGTGCTCAGTTTATTTTGCTGGTTCTTGGATCGTATTTTCCAAGAATCAGGTTTTCCTGTTTGAATTGTTGTGTGGTAAAACACGTCAAGTTCGTATATCCCTGGACCACTTTGCCCCTTTAGGTAGGTGTTCGCAATTCCTTTGTACAAATAGAATCTTCCTGAAAGGATAATAAACAGATTCAGAAGAATAAAAACTGCAAGAATAAGGAATAAAAAACTCCTTATAATTCTCCTTGTCAATGATCTGTTTCGATTAGAATTATTAGACATACGTGTACTGGAATTGCTGAGCAAGATGACCTTTAAGGGCCTTGGAGACTTCTTCGAAATCGATTGGTCTACCCAACTCCCTTTGCATTGAAGTTACATCTTTATTGTCAATTCCACAAGGTATGATATGAGAAAAATAAGTCAAATCACTGTTAACATTGAAACCTATTCCATGCATGGTGACCCATCTTGAACTTTTTACTCCCATGGCACAGATCTTTCGGGCTTTTTCAGTGTC